>JAGWBK010000026.1:0-27382 GCA_021295915.1 Dehalococcoidia bacterium | reverse complement strand
TCGTCGACTCCCCCACTGACGTCATCAAGTACATGGGCAGGTTCCTCCAGTACTACAGGGAGAACGCCAGGTACCTGGAACGCACCTACGGGTTCGTCGAGCGGATCGGCGTCGAGCGAATTCGCCAGGTCATCATGGACGACCTCGATGGCTCGGCAGACAGCCTCGACACCGACATCCAGTCCTCGGTCGACGCGTACTTCGACCCATGGAAAGAGGGCGAGAAGCCGGTGCACGAGAACCAGTTTGTAAGCGCTCCCGTTGCGGTGTCCGGCTGAGGGTATGCAGATGATGAAGACGAAGCAGACCAGCCCGCAGACCTACGACCTGGGACCGGTGGACCAGATCCCTCCCGGAGAGGGACGCCGGATCAACGTCGGGCACATACCCGTAGCGGTGTTCAGGACACGGTCCGGAGAGGTCTATGCGACACAGGCGCTGTGCCCTCACCGCGCAGGTCCGCTTGCCGACGGAATCACCGGCGGCGGCGAGCTCCACTGTCCCCTGCACTCGTACAAGTTCGATCTCGAAACAGGCGAACCCGTTGGGAATGAGTGCAAAGCGCTGAAGACATACACACTGGAGATCGATGACAGCAGGAATCTGAGAGTAACGATTGAAAGAAGAGTGAGATCAGGAGGTCACTCGTGACAGACCACTCCCTGGAAGGCAAGCGCATAGGCCTGCTGGAGTCTCGAATGGCCAGCCAGCTTGGTGACCTCATCCGCAAGCGCGGTGCCGAGGTCATGTCTGCGCCCGCGCTGCGAGAGGCCCCTGTCGACTGCGCTGACATGGTCGGCGATCTGATCGACGGAATAAGGGACGGCGAGCTCCAGGTCGTTGTGGCCCAGACAGGTGTGGGAGTCTCCACGCTGTTCAAGGAAGCCGCCAAGCTGGACAGGGAGTCCGAGCTGCTAACAGGCCTGCGAAAAATCGTTTGCGTCGCAAGGGGACCGAAGCCCGTTGCCGCGTTCAAGAAGGCCGGCATTCTCACTCCGGTAAAAGTCGAATCGCCGTATACGACCGATGAGCTGCTGGAGACGCTGGATCGGTTCGACCTGTCCGGCTGTGGCGTCGCGCTGATCAACTACGGAGAACGCAACGAGGCGCTGACTGAGACCCTGGCTGCCTCGTGCTCCGAACTCTACGAGCTGTGAAGACACCGAGCCTCTCGAATCTCTCATAAGCGCCGTGCTGAAGCGCGAGCTGGACGCCGTGGCGTTCACCAGCCAGGCACAGGTGAAGCACATGTTCAAGATAGCGGAGCAGCGCGGATTCGACTCGGTGCTGGCCGCGACCATGAGAACGACAGTCGTGGCGGCGGTCGGCCCTACCTGCGCCAGGGCTCTTGCCTCCTACGGAGTGACCCCGGATGTGGTGCCCCAGCATCCGAAGATGGGCCACATGGTGGCCGACCTGTCCGAGTACTTCTTAAAGGTTCGAACCCCGCGTCCGTAAGACGCTTTTCTGCAATCGATTTCGCCTTTCACGGCACGATCCCGTACTCGAACTTTGTCCATTTCCAACCGAAAGATGAATCGCATAGGGGCGACAATGACCACTGCATCGACGACAACACACACCAAAGCACCCGGCATCAACCTATTCAGCTTCGCGGCTCCTCATATGCGGACGTTCCACCTGACGTGGTTCGCGTTCTTCCTCGCGTTCTTCGGATGGTTCGGAATCGCGCCGCTGATGGCGATAGTCCGCGACGATCTCGGCCTTACCAAGACCCAGATCGGCAACACGATCATCGCCTCGGTAGCTATCACCATCATCGCCCGGCTGCTGATCGGCTGGCTCTGCGACCGGATAGGTCCACGCCTGGCCTACAGCGGACTGCTGGTGCTTGGATCGATTCCTGTAACGACTATCGGGCTGGCCCAGAACTACGAGACTTTCCTGCTGTTCCGTCTCGCCATCGGCGTCATCGGAGCCTCGTTCGTAATCACCCAGTACCACACCTCCGTGATGTTCGCGCCAAACGTGGTCGGAACGGCAAACGCAACGACGGCTGGATGGGGCAACATGGGCGGCGGCGTGACACAGATGGCCATGCCCCTGGTGCTGGCGGCGGTGCTGATGTTCGGCGTCGGAGAAGTCGTGGGATGGCGGGTCGCGATGGTCGTGCCGGGCGTCGCGCTGCTCTTCGTGGGCATCGCCTACTTCCTGCTCACGCAGGACTCGCCCGGAGGCAACTACGCGAAGCTCAGGGCTGAGGGCAAGATGCCATCGGCAGCGGCCGTCAAGGGGACGTTCGTCGAAGCCGCAATGGACTACAGGGTCTGGGCTCTGTTCCTGATCAGCTGACCATCAACAACATAGCCGCGCTCTACTACCATGACCAGTTCGATCTGAGCGTGGGAACGGCGGGCCTGATCGCGGGCATGTTCGGGCTGATGAACGTATTCGCCCGTACACTCGGCGGGATGTTTGGGGACAGGGCCGGCATCAAGTTCGGACTCAGGGGCAGGGTCATGTTCCTGGGAGTCGTGCTGCTGCTCGAGGGCATCGCGCTGATAGTGTTCTCGCAGATGTCTGTGCTGTTCCTCGCGGTCGGCGCGATGATCGTCTTCAGCCTCTTCGTGCAGATGTCGGAGGGCGCGACGTTCTCGGTGGTGCCCTTCATCAACAAGCGCGCGCTGGGTTCCGTAGCCGGAATCGTGGGCGCGGGAGGCAATGCCGGAGCGGTCGCATTCGGATTCCTGTTCAGGATGGAGTCGCTCGCAACCAACCAGGCGCTGATGATTATCGGACTGGTGGTATTGGGAGCGTCCGCGCTGGTATTCCTCGTAAGGTTCTCAGCCACCCGCGAGATGGAGGAGAGGCAGGCCGTCGAGAGCGCAATCGCCTCCAGGCGGAGTCCGGCGATGGTGTTGGAAGGCGCGGCTGGGGACTAGGGGCACGGATGCCCCCAGCCCCTGGGTTCCCGCTTTTGCGGGAATGACGGTTTGCGAATACCTACCTCTGTCAGCCCTCAAGGGAGAGGGGGTCATGCAAAGGTCTGCTTATGCGGGAATGACGGCTTGTGAATTCCTACCCCTGCAGGTCCCTTGAAGGGGAGGGTTAGGGCCTGTGCCGGACTTTATCCGGTGACGAACGTATGTGGGCAGGATGCCCGCGCTCCAGATGGGGATGGGAGCAGAAATGGTACAGTGTCACTGCTGACTGCCCCACGCGAGCAAGGAGATGGACATGGCCGGCGCACAGAGCAACCGCGGCTTCTACCGCAACTACTTTCGTGAGATCGACGTCCTCCACGGCCTGCAGTCCACTGCTGACCACCCCCAAGGGCGACGTCAAGCAGTCCGACATCGTGCTGTATCTCGGCTGCAACGTCATGCGCACCACCCATCTCGTGCGCACAGTCATGGATGTCTTCAGTCTGCTGGATGTGGACTTCACCGCCGTCGGTGGTGCGGCCTACTGCTGCGGCATACAGCACCACCAGCGCGGCGACGAAGCGTCGGCCAACTCCGTCGCCCAGACCACCGCCGCCAACTTCCGCAAGTTCCAGCCGGAGCAGGTGGTGATGTGGTGTCCGTCGTGCATCTTCTTCTACGACGACATCATGGATATGCGCGAGGATTTCCCCTTCCAGCACGTCACCGAGTACCTGGTCCAGAATCTCGACAAGCTGGACCTCCGGCCCCAGCCCGAGACCACCATCTCTCTCCACTACCACACCGGACGCCCGCAGTCTGACGCCGAAGCCCGGAGTGCCCTGACACTCCTCAGCGCCCTTCCAGGCGTCACCGTCGTCGACATCGGCGCCGACGAGCGCTTTGGCCGTCACTGCACCCCCGCGGTCCGCCAGCAGATGGGCCCCGAGGCGTGGGACGAGATGTCAGGACAGTGGGTCGAGAAGGCGATCGACGCCGGAGCCGACACCTACGCCACCCTCTACCACGGCTGCCAGCGTCACATGTGCGGACTCGAAGCAGACTACCCCGTCCGGGTCGAGCACTACCTCACGCTCGTGGGCCGCGCCCTCGGCATCGAGTACGAAGACCAGTACAAGAAGCACACCCTCCTCGGCAACACCGACGCCATCCTGGCCGAGACCGCCCCCTGCGCCGTGGCCAACGGCATCCCCATGGAGGAGGCGAGGGAGGTCATCGGACGCGTGTTCCCGGCGCGGCAGGAGGCGTAGGGGCGAGGATGCCTTCGACGGGGGTCATTCGACAAGCTCAGGACGAACGTATGCGGGAATGACGGCTTGTGAATTCCCACCCTTGTAAGTCCCTTGAAATCGACGGTCCCGATATTCGCAACTACGGCAGCAGCACTGCAACCCTGGCGGCAGCACAGACCTGTATCCTCACGCCATAGTCAGGTGATAACGTGGGCTCAAGAAGTGGGGGGACGAAATGTGGCTCCGGACAAGTTGTGAAATCACCTTTGACGTGAGCGTCCCCACGCCCCTCATCCTGATGCTCCGTCCTAGAAGCGGAGCACAACAGTGGGTGGCCAGCGAGGTCTGCACGTCGACGCCGGGCGTACCGATCACCGAGTTTACGGACAGCTTCGGCAACCTGTGCGAGCGATTGATAGCGCCCCCAGGTGAGTTCACCATCCGCAGGTCTGCGCACGTTTCAACCGCAGACGGCATTGACGTGTCGCCTGGAGCGCCATTCGACGAGGTACACAATCTGCCGCACGAGGTCCTGACCTATCTTCTTCCCAGCCGTTACTGCGAGTCCGACCGGTTCATGTATCTCGGCAGGGAGCTCGTGGACGGCGTCCAGCCAGGCTACGACCAGGTGGCCAGGATTGTAGAGTGGATCCGCAGCTCTGTCCGCTTCAACCCGGACTCCAGCAATTTCCAGATGTCGGCGGTCGAGGTCAACCAGCAGCGCGAGGGCGTATGCCGCGAGCTCACTCACCTGGGCATCGCGTTATCCCGCAGTCTCTCCATCCCGGCGCGTATCGTGGTGGGCTACCTGCACGAGCTCGAGCCGATGGACTTTCACGCATGGTTCGAGGCGTACGTGGGCGGCCGCTGGTACACCTTCGATGCAACACAGGCTGTTCCGCGTGGAGGGCGAGTTGCCGTCGGCTATGGGCGTGATGCGGCCGACGTGGCTATGTTCAACCAGTTTGGCCCGGCGCTATATCCCAGGGCAATGGATGTGGCGGTCGAGACGCTCGATACTCGTCCGGGGAGCAACTGAGGAGCCGGCGCGGCAGGAGGTGCAGGCTAAGGCAGCCCTGGCCCCTCCTGCCGCCCTCCGGGATGCGAAACCTGATCAAACGCCAGGACTAGCCGTAATCCTAGGTCGTGCTCTGTTTACTGAGCATGGACTCCACCTGCTTCGCTTCAGCGTCGCTCACGATGCGGAAGATGGTGTACTGGGGAGCATCTTTGGCCCGGCCCCGTATCGCCTTACGGCCATTTTTCAGGGTTACCACAGCGGGTTCCAGGATCTCGCACATCTGGCGCAGCGGCAAGCAGTAAGCAGTTAGTCCTTCCACGGGATACCTCCATCGATATGTTACCTTTGGCCTTCATCCTCCAACAGGACGCGAGAACCGTTTTGCAGGGCATAGTCCTCCTGTCCACGTCGGGCTGAGGTTAGGGCAACGATGTCATCGTCCAAGTACTCTTTGATCAACTCGCTAGTTTGGCTAATGGCTTGGTCCAGGGCGTTGCGGGCAGTTTCTGGTTGGGCTTGGTTGGCCTGAAATCCCAGCCACTGCTCCCATCGCTCCCGGTCATCTCGTACTATCAGTTGGACATCCTTCCAGTCCTGGGACAGCTTCCGTAACCGGTGCACCACCCAGTCCCACTCGCTGGGATGGTTAACATAGCACAGGACGTAGGCCGTTCCGCCAGTTGTCTCCCACCAGTCTGGCAAATCCGGGTGACCCTCACAAGAGGAGAGGGTTTCCACAAGGTCGGTCTGGTTTAATGTCCACACCAACTGCCTGATCCCTGGTTCCAACTGCTCGTAGTCCATCATCAGCGAAAGTCTGAAGGAGTACCGCTCGTTTGAACCACCACATGCTACCTCCTCAGGAGCCCTCAATCTCAGGCACCTGCAGTTCATCGTACTTTTGTTTACTGACAAACCTGAACAGCCTGGTGCCGCCTTCTTCCGCAGTGACCGCATAGGAATGCTTGCCGCTCTTCTGCACCATGATGCGCTTGCTGAGGGCGCTCTCCGGTATATCCACCTTTTGCCTGGTCTTCACGTTATAGAATTCCATGTTTCACCTCGTGCATCGATGTTCAAATGCTAATTCGGCAGACAATGCCGTCCGGTCTTGCCGGCCCCAAGAACCTCGTCAACACCGTTACCGGCACTCGCGTAGCCCCTTCCAGTATGGTCAGAATAGAGCTCTGGTGTATTGACATATCATATCAATCAGGCCGGTACATTCCGTCACTTGCTCACCAGTTTATCGATTGGAGACTCGTCGGTGTCTGGTCTCTATATGCTGGCCGACAGGAACAAATTAGTAGATACCTTATCTCAATACTTTACAAGTGTGGGAGATTAGCAGTTTTCCAAGGGACTGTCAATTCGGGAGATGCTGAAAGTGGGGGCTCGGTCGACGGTCGGGCGCTCCCGGCGGGGCGGCTTACAGGGGTATGTATGCTTGAACAGCCAGGTAAGAACTCCAGGCGGGGGCGCCCGTCTTCCTAAGAGCTTACAGGGGTAGGTAGACCGACAATTCGTTCGTCCTGCGCTTGTCGAAGGACACCCCTATCCCCTGGATTCCCGCCTCCGCCGGACTGACGATTTGCGAATACCTACCCCTGTCAGCTCCCTAAGGGAGAGGGTGAAAAGGTACGAATACACACCCCTGGAAGCGGCGCGGGGTGTGAGTTGTAGCAATCTCAGTCGACGACCATTCCAACAGTCGCGCTCAGTGCTTGAGATGCAGAGTGGGTCGCCGCACGCAATCTGGCCGCGGACTAGCAGTTCACCTGGGTCCTGAGCAGCCGTCGGTGCGGCTCGGGTCCGTATGGTCCTGATCCTCCGAGGGTTGGTCCCACTTCTGCATGAGGTTGTTAGGTTCACGGGTCGGCCGTGACTTTCGCCCGGTTGTTGAGCGGGATGTTTTGGCCACTTTTGTCGTGAGCCCACCACGGGAATTGTTAGGAACCTCGCTTCTCAATTGCAGTTACCGTTCGCCTGGAGGAGGTTTACGATGCCAGATGTCTTACGCCAAGCACTCGTATCAGCTTCTCCGATGACTTTGATGGCAAGCAAGACAATCGCTACAGCGGCTAGTACACGGCCAGTCGCCATCTTGAGAAGTTCAGGACGAGCCTTAGCGATCTCCTCGTGCTCTCGAGATAGACCGATTGCATGATGCAGCATTTCGCTGCCGACTTTGTTTAGGGTCCTGCTGGCCTCGAAGTGCCCATCAATCCCATGTGACTTCTTCACCCACTGGTCTATTTTCCCACGAGCGCCTTCTACCATACCTCGATGCTGCCTAGAAAACTTTTCTTCAGTCAGGGTATTGAGCCGCGTCAAATAATCTTCCGAGAAACTGGGGTCGATAGCGGCGGCGAGCGCATACTCTGATCGTTCTTGTAGGGGTCTCATGAGTGAAACAGCCACCGTCCATCTTCCCGCTGCGGCCTCAGTACGGATAGCGTATCCGAATTCGTAAACGTCTAGCGTCACGTAGTTCAGAAACTCACCTTGGAGCGACCTAGGCCAAGTAGTGTTGCTGATAAGTTCGGAAAGTGAATCGAGCAACTGATCAAGATACGTGAAGTCCATGCCAGCGGCTTCTGGCAGCAACTGCAGAGCATGGGATTGGAAGTCGATTTCGAGAGAGTACTGAAATGTATACTTCACGAATGGCTCCTCTTTTGTCTTAACCTCTCGCGGAATCCCTGCCAGCATACTTGTCAGGGCCAATTCATCCGTCGCTTTCCTGCGTGACACGCCACAGATAGCTCGCAAACGAAGCGCAGGCTCCAAGCATAAACACTGCCTCATCTCGCCCTGACGGTGAATCCGAGCTGTTTATCAAGGGGTGGCGGATGCCCTCCTCATCCGATGTGTAACCGTAGAGTCGACTGAAGGCTTCCCTAAGTGCCGGATGGATTAGATGCCTTTCTTGGAGCGACCTCAGGGCTGGTTCTAATGTCTTCGCCGAATCGGGAGTCAATCTTCGCGCTACAGATTCAACAGAATGAATGCTCTCCCTAATTGACCCTGACCAGTCACCCTGATTGATCAGTTCCGCACCTTTCCGAAGGTGTGTCTCAGCTCCTTCAAGACCGGCCTCTCTCAGCGTACGGATAGCTTTCCCTAATGCTTCGCCTTCCTGTCTAGTGGACATGGGAAGAATTGTAGGCGGTCCATTCGTGTCAATACAGTAAGCAAGCTGACAGTTTTCAAATATGCCTTTTACTGCGGCGGTAAATTCAGACGGGCACTCTGGATGACGCATGATAATCTGTAATACGTCGAATACCCTGTTGAATTCGAGGTCGTATAAGATGCCCTGCTTGTAGGTGCTCCAGAATACACTTCTTGAGTATGTCACCTCGTCAACTGGTCTCATTCGAAACTCAGAATGCAACGCTAAAGCTATACGCCGCCATCCACCCTGTAAGCCGGAACTATACGGGTCAGGACGACGCGTGAATATATACAGAACATCCCATAACCTGAGCCGAGCTTCAGAACTGAGTTCCTCAAGCGCTAGCGGACCAGGTAAATCCTCGTAGCCATGGACCTGAGAGAATGTAAGGTCTCCGGGATCAATCCTCTCGTCTTCTTGCACGTGAATTCTCCAAATCGATGCTCATTGTTTGAGGACTTCCCGACCGAGAATCGAGACTCCCCATCGGTTCTGCAGCAAGCCTACGGTGAAGCAGAACTGAGATGGCCGCCGCAGGTAGCCGCCTCAGCCGAGAACCTTGCCGAACGCCGTCGCCAGCCTGGGGCCGACTTCTTGGAGCTGGGCGACGGTCGCGCTGCTGAAGGCAAGCCTGAGATACCTGTCGCGGGCCTTTTCGGGGTCGTGGAAGAACGACGTTCCGGCTGCAAGCATGAGTCCCTCTTCGGCAGCCGCGGCCCTCACATCGGACGCGGGCGCGTCGAGGCACTCCAGCCACAGGAAGAACCCTCCCTCGGGACGGGTGAACCTGACGTATGAGGAGCAGTGTTCCTCGAGCGAGTCGCACAGCGTCCGGCACTTGAGCGCGTACAGGTCGCGCATCTCCTCCACGTGGGGCTCGAGGTGGCCGGCGTCCACGTAGCGCGCCATCGCCCTGAGCAGTATCGGGCTGGCCCCCATGTCGTACCTGACCTTGGGCAGCGCCCTTATGAACTCGTGCCTCGCCTGCACCCAGCCGATTCGCAGGCCGGTGGCGGCCACCTTGCTGAAGGTGCCGATTCGCATGACCCCGTAGCCATCGGACAGTGCGTACATCGAAGGAGGAGGCGAGTCGCTGAAGTGGAGCTCGCTGTAGGTGCCGTCCTCGACGACCAGCACACGGTGGCTGGCGCACAGCTCGAGCAGCGCCCGGCGGCGGGCCTCGGACATCGTGACGCCTGTCGGGTTGTGGTAGTCGGGGATCGTGTAGAGCATCTTGACAGTCTTGCCGGCCGCCTCTGCCTCCGCGATGGCAGACGCCACGGCCTCGAGCGAGATGCCGTCTTCGTCGATAGGGACCTCGATGATCTCGGCCTGGCAGGCCTTAATGGTCTCGACGAAGCCGCTGAAGCTCGGACCCTCGGATATCACCACGTCGCCTGCGCGGACGAACGTCCTGGCGATGTTGTCCATCGCCGCGGAGCCGCCGTTGTGGATGATGAAGTTGCCAGCGTCGAGATCAAGGCCGTCGATCCGGCTCTGCCGGTCGGCCAGCGCCTCTCGCAGGCCATCGAACCCCATCCAGCCGCCATAGACCATGGCGTCGTCCGCCTCTTCATCCAGGACGGCGTTCAGCGCGCTCCTGAGGTCCTCGACAGGGATCGTGGGCGCTTCGGGAATGCCGCCTCCCAGCGGGATGAGGTCGGGGTGCTCGGACGGCAGCGTCCAGGTCCACTCCCCCTCGGCCTCGTCGCCAACCCCAGCGAGGAGTGCAGCCTCCGAGGCAAGGTCGGCCAACCGCACATCCTGCCAGGCTTCACGCGATATTTCCCTCTGGTCCATGTTCACCCCACTGTCGGCGGCACTGAGACCGCGGTTAACTTTCCAGTCTGGAAATTGTAACCGAACCCGGCTCAGGGCTGATAACGGAGTGGGACCACGTGAGACTGTGTCAGTTTGGTAGGCAGTGTTTTCACCCTCACCCTAACCCTCTCCCTGAGGGAGAGGGGACTTTAGATTCCACAGGGAGGTAGGGACCTACCAACTTGACACAGCTTCGGACCCCGTCACTCAATCGTGAAGAAGGGGTTCCATGCGACCTCCCACAGGTGGCCGTCGGGGTCGGTGAAGTAGCCGGAGTACCCTCCCCAGAAGACGTCCTCAGCAGGCTTGACCAGGGTCGCGCCGGCCTCCACTGCCACACGCAGCAGTTCGTCCACCTCGCTTCTGGAACGGACGTTGTGGGCCAGTGTCACGCCGGAGAAGCCGGTCCCGTCCGCGGGTATGCCGACGTCTTCGGCCAGGGCGTCTCGTGGGTAGAGCGCCAGCCATGTGCCGCTGGTCTCGAAGAAGGCGATCGACTCGCTGTCATCGTCGCGCAGGGGCAGCCCGAGTCCGTCGCGGTAGAACTGTACTGCTCGGGGCAGGTCGGCCACCCCAAGGGTGACGATGCTGATACGTGGTTCCATGGTGTTTCTCTCTCTTTTTCATAAATTGTCTGTGGGACAGGATAAGCGAAAATACATATGCATAAAGATCTCTATCTCATAGTAGAAGGCCAAATTCTGGCCATTAAATCTCGTTCAGATGAGTGGTAAGGAAGTATAGAATTCACCTGTCACATTACTTCAGGGATATGAAACGAGGTGGGCGCAATGGTTGGTGATTCACAGTGGACTCCCGAACTGAGCCGGCGGTGGGACCAGGGAATAGTCCGATACCCTGACCCGGCGGTGGAGGTGCTTGACCCGCGCTTCAGCGCGTACAGAGTCGGGAATGCCGCCGTGGAGCGACTGTTCACCGGAGCGCGCTGGGCCGAGGGGCCGGTTTGGTTCGGCGACTTCAGGTCGCTGGTCTTCAGCGACATTCCCAACAACCGGATGCTGCGGTACTGCGAGCTGACCAACGAGGTCACGCTGTTTCGCCAGCCCTCCAACTACGCCAACGGCAACACCCGGGACAGTCAGGGTCGCCTGATTAGCTGCGAGCACCTGACACGCCGGGTTACCCGCACTGAGCATGACGGCAGCATCACCGTGCTGCTGGACAGCTTCGACGGCAAGCGGCTCAACGGTCCCAACGATGTGGTCGTTCACTCCGACGGCGCCGTGTGGTTCACCGATCCTGGCTATGGAATACTGGTGGCATACGAGGGTGAGAGGGCCGAGGCCGAACTGCCCACGCAGGTGTACCGGCTCGATACCGAGACCGGTGAGGCTACGGTCGTGGCCGACGACCTGGTCAAGCCGAACGGGCTGGCCTTCTCTCCAGATGAGTCGCGGCTGTATATCACGGACACCGGGCGTTCACACGACCCCAATGGGCCGGGTCACATCCGGGTCTTCGACGTGGTGGACGGCCGGGAGCTGCGAGGCGGAGAGGTCTTCGCCGACATGGCCCCCGGATTCGCCGACGGCATACGGACCGACCGCGACGGCAATGTGTGGTCCAGCGTAGGTTGGGCCGGACTGGGGACAGACGGTGTGCACTGCCTCACACCCGACGGCGAACTGATCGGCAGGATTGTCCTGCCGGAACCCTGCGCGAACCTGTGCTTCGGCGGCGTCAAGCGGAACCGCCTGTTCATGACCTCCAGCCAGTCCCTCTATTCGCTGTACGTGGAGGCCGTCGGCAACTGAACGAACTTCCTGCACAGTCAATGTTCCCTCCCGGATACCTTATAGTGTGCCTGCAACGAAAGGGGAGAGAGTAGATGGATTGGAGTGTCCTGCCTTTCATCACGGGCTCGCAGGAGCTGTTCGCGACCGTGACCCAGGGAGAGGAGATTCGAGAGTCGCTGCTGTCGCTGGGCCTGCTGATCATCGTCGCAAAGCTGGCCGAGGGCGTCTTCCGACGGCTGCACCTGAGCTCCATCCTAGCGTACGCGCTGACAGGCGTCCTGCTGGGTCCGGTTCTGGAAGCAATGGGGCTGTGGTCGATCCATCCCACAGGGCACATCGATCTCCTCCTGACCCTGGGAGTCTTCGTCTTCTTCTTCCTGATCGGACTGGACGAGATCGACATTCCCAGCTTTGTGGACAGCCTCAGGGGTCACTACTTCCTTGCCGCAGTTGTGTCCGTCCTCTTCTCGCTGAGCATTGCCATGCTGGTGACCACTGATTTCGTTCACGACTTCGGAATCGGACTGAGCTTCAACAATGCGCTTGCACTGGCGGGGATCCTGTCCATGAGCAGCCTAGGCATAGTTGCCAAGGTGCTGGCCGACGAAGGAAAACTGCGGAACCCGATAGGGCTCCAGATCTTCACGGTGGTTGTGATAGCAGAGCTGATCACGCTGCTTGTCATCGGGTTCAGCATCGGCGATCACGTCTACGAAGTGTCGGCCACGGGAATGCTGGTAGTGGTCGCAAAGATCCTCGGCTTCGCTGCAGTCTGCTGGCTTCTGTCTTCCCGCGTACTCCCCCGGGTGGTCTCCCTGGTCCAGAGGCTGATCAGGGTGCCGCAGCTCTCCCTGGGGCTGCTGCTGGGGTCGCTGTTCCTGATGGTGGACGCGGCGGAGCTCATGGGACTGCACGGCACGTTGGGGGCCCTTCTAATGGGCGCGGCGCTATCCAGTCTGCCCTACCAGACACGCCAGGAGGTGACGCCGGGACTGCGTGGCACTGCTGAGGGCCTGTTCGTGCCGCTCTTCTTTGCGTCGGCAGGGCTTCACTTCAGCTTCACCTTTGTGGACGTGTCCCCTTCGACCATGATCGTCCTGGCGGTGATACCCCTGGCCGGCAATTTCGTTGGCGCGTTCGTGGGCGCCTACGTGTCCCGGCTCACCGTCCCCTACGCGGTCGCGTCCGGGCTGATGGGGAAGGGCGTGGCCGAGATAGCCCTCTTGCTGGTCCTCAGAGATACCGGGGCCGTCAGCGAGTCCCTGTTCTCATTCCTCGTGCTGGTGATGTTCGGCTACCTGCTGCTGATGCCCACGTTGATCAGCTTCACGGTGAACCATGCCAGCAGACGTCTGAGTTCGGACGCCCGGATATACGATGTCCCGAGCGGCGTCATTCGATTCCCCCTGAACGAAGTCACGGTGGATGACATCATGGACCGAGGCCACCCCCATCCCAATCCTTCCCTCACGGTGATCGACTTCACCGAGCAGTGGACCATCCCACGCCAGCATGATTACGTAATTGTGGATGACGACGAAGTGGTCGGAATCATCTCGTTGAGTATGTTGCGATACCTGCCCGAGGACTCCTGGACCACGACCAGACTGCGGGAGGTCGTGCGAAGCAGCACGCCCGTCGCTCAGCCCGAAGAATATGTCGAAGACGTGCTGCAGCGAATGACGGAGAACCAACTCTCTGCCATCCCGGTGGTCGACAGCGAGTCTGGGAAGTTCCTGGGCTCTCTGACCAGCGACGACATCGTCGAACTGGTGGTCGACAGGGGCCGGCTGTGACCGGGTAGGAGCTGCGCCCGCTGTCCCGCTGTCGGCGCAGCCTGCAGCCGTTCAAGACACCTCGACAGTCACAGTAGCGCTTAAGTCGTCTCCCAGGTAATCAGCAGCTCCCGGAGCGATCGCTTCCATCTCGGACGGAATCCGTCCTGCCCACTGATGAACAGCCTGTCGAAGCTGTCCTCCAGAATGCCGGAGGCTCGTTCCCTGTCCTCGGGCCGGAACCACGAGCCCTCCAAAGCCCATACCAGGGCGTCTTCACGGCTGGCGTGGCTTGCATTCTCCCACCAGGGGGAATCCGGTTGCACAAACATGTTGGGCAGGATATCCATCTCCCACAGCACCGACTTGAGCTGTCTAGGGGCTCCTGCGGCTCACCGTACACCAGATCGAACAGCAGACCGGCGCTGCAGGCCGGAGGTTCGCTCCATAGGGTAACTATCACTCTTCGTCGAGCCGACGCCTGGAGTTTCTCCACGAACGGGACGATGTCCCGCACGAAGTAGGTGACACAGCCCGCAAACACCACGTCGCCCTCAATGCCGTCTGCGGCCATCCACTCGGCCTGCACACGACTGGCGTTGCCAATACCAGCGTCCATGCGGCTGGCGTCAAACTCAGCGCCCATTCCAGGTGAGGGCTCCACAACGACCACCTCCCGGCAGCTCTGCGCAAGGGGAAGAGATACCCTGCCTGCCCACCTCCCACGTCGATGAAGACGTCGTCAGGCCGCAGGTACGAGGCGATTACCTGCAGGTTGGCATCCAGGTCACGACGAGGGTCCAGCCGAAAACGCTGGGCCATCGCTCCCCAGGAATCGCTCGGCGGTTGATGGCCAAAGAGACGGGAGTTCTGAAAGTCAACCGCGTCATGGTAGTCGGCAAACTCGCTGGCTGCCGGCATTCGGTTGGTCCCTCTATCTATTCCAAGTGGATATGGGAATGAGTTCAATTCGTCGATTCTCCCAATTAATGCTTCACTTAATACTTGCCATACAGAATATATATTAATATATAAACAGCAAGGGACTACATACGGTTACAGGCACGGAGGCACAGAGTCTTATGGATATTCTCAAGAAGGTCATCGGCATCTTTCTCATACCTGGCGGGATTGCTATGGCAGTCCACCTGATTGTCGAGCCGCTCTATCACACTTCTACCGAGGCCGACCCATCCAGCCCGCTGTGGCAGGCGTTCCATCCGGTCGTTATTGCGATAGTCGTCCTCACATTCATATTCAGCTACTTGAGAAAGCGGGACGTCGAACAGGTGGGGGGCGCCGACACAATGGTGTCCCGGGACTTCATGGCTTCCAATGTCATCTTCTACGGCAACCTGGTCGTAGGGATCCTGTTCTTCTGGAACTGGTTCGACGTTCTCAGTCCAGCCTTCACGGCCGTTGGCGTCGCACTTCCGCCCCTGTCGGCGGCAATGGGCATCTCCATGTTGAAGTCCGACAGATAGTCCAAGCCACCTGAGGGGTCTGCAGAAGGGACCTGAATCAGGCGCGAGACGGATGACCGTCAATCGGACCGTCTAACGGCCAGTGGCCTCTTGCCTCGCCGCAAGCCGAAGTCGGGGGACGTTCCGGCAAACGTAAAGACCACACCCACTATCAGCATCGCTGCCATGAGCCAGTAGGCGTAGCGAAGGCCTGTGACGAACGCGTCGAGGAGTCCGGCGGACCCTTCTGCTGAGACCGCGGCGAGGCTCGGCGGGTATCCCATCGTACCCATGGTGATGGTTACCACCGCCGTAGCGATTGCCACACTGGTAACACTCGCGGAGTTTCGCACCAGGTTCAGGAACCCGGATATGACGGCGTGCTCTTCGTTCGCCACGGCACCCAGAATGGCGCCGTTGTTTGGTGGATTGAACGCCCCGATCCCGACGCTCTGCATGATCATTCCGGCTATCGCGATTGCCACGTGGGAGTCAGACTTCAGAGTGGACAGAGTCAGAATGCCCGCGGTCGTGAAGAGCAGGCCGCCTACTGTGAAGAGCCTTCGGCCAAGCCTATCCGAGAGGCGTCCGGAGATCGGTCCCACTATCATCATGGCGACGTAGCTGATCGCGGTCATGAGTCCGACCTCGCCAGGGGTGTAACGCAGCACGACCTGGAGGTAAAACGGCATCAGGAACCACGCAGAGGTGGTGCCGATGAAGTGGATGAACGACGATACGACCCCAACCCTGAAGATACGATTGCCGAACAGTCGCAGGTCCAGCAGTGGATGCGACGATCTGAGCTCCCATGCCACAAACCCGGCGCCAAGAGAGGCGGCGGCAGCCAATGCCAGAATGATGTAGGCGCTGCCATAGCCGAGGTCGGGCGCCCACGTCATCGCCTGAAGGAACGCGATCAGGGTGCCAGCCACCAGTGCCGCGCCAACCCAGTCGAATCTGAACGGACGTGCCTCCTCGTGCGAAGGCCTGCCGGATTCCACAAATGCGATCGTCAAGACCATAGAGATCAGGCCTAGCACCGACACGCCGAAGAATGCCCACGGCCATCCCAGCGCGCCGATCACCATCCCGGCTGCGGCGGGACCAAAGACGCTTCCAGCTCCAACCACTCCCATGTAGATTCCCAGCACCTTGCCTCGCTCAGACTGCGGAAAGGTGGCAACCACCATGGCCATCGCCGTGCCCTGAGTCATGCCCGCACCCAGGCCGTGAAGTGTGCTGACCGCTATGAGAGTGAGAATCGACGGTGCGAATCCGGCCATGACCCCGGTGATCGCAAAGACGATGAATCCGGTGACATAGACAGGCTTACGACCCACGAGGTCCGCCAGTCTGCCCATTGGCAGAAGCGTGATACTGATCGCCAGCACATATCCGATAGATACCCACTGAGTGGTGGGCAGGTCACTCTCGAAGTGGTTGGCGATGGATGGGAGCGCGATGATAATGCTCCCATGGTCTGCGACGACCGTGAACAGCCCAAAGAGAATCGCAGAGAAGGCGAGGTATCGGCTGCGTTGGGTGCGGACTTGGGTCATGGAGTCGGCACCATTGTACAGTCAGGGTCGGGTAGCTGACGCTGGGGGTCAAAGGAACAAACAATTGTCGGTTTGTGCTCCTCAACGCATTCAATCGCCTGGCTCAGTAATGGTCACACGTTGATTTGCCTGGACATCTTCGAACACCTGGACCTTACCACTGGGCCATTGGATAGTTACCGAGTCTGCGGCACGAGCTAGACCCAGCCCGAGGTGTACGGTCATCATGTTTTGTCCGATCTGGCTTGAACCTGCCGCCACCTCCCGCACCAGCGTTGTGTTTCGTGTTTCGACTATCACCCGGGCACCAACTCCGTCACGATTGCTGTGACTCCCTACCAGATCGATCTCCAGCCAGTTGTTGCCAACTTCGCAGACATTTCTCAGGAGCTTCGCTTTCTGACGCAGGTTCGAAACGAAGATGTCCAGACAGCCGTCGTTATCATAGTCCAGGTAGACTCCCCCACGCCCGACACCCGGGTCTTCCGTGCCGCTGCCGGTGGAGACATCGGTAAATGTCCCGTCTCCGTTGTTCCTGAGCAACACATTGGGTTGCTCGACAGGGTTTTCAATATTCTGTGCATTGAGAAAGCCGCTTACCAAGTAGAGGTCTTCGTCGAGGTCGTTGTCATAGTCGAAGAAGAAGGTGCCCCATGCCACCCTCTGGCCGTCAGGAGTAGCAGCCGCCCCGGTCCTGGCCTCAACTGAGGCAACTTCGAACCCGTCATCGGGCCCCAGGTTCTTGAGAAGAATATTCTGGCCAATGTTGGTTACGAACAGGTCCAGGTTTCCGTCAAGGTTGTAGTCGCCAACTGCCAGTCCCATGCCGAACATCTCGACTCCCGTCCCCGAACTCTCAGAGACATCAGTGAATACCCACCCTCCGGCATTGTCAGGTCCGTCGTTCCTCCAGAGCACATTCGGATGGAGTTGGTCTCCCAGATCGTTGACCACGTAGATGTCGGAGTCACCGTCGTTGTCGTAGTCGACCCAACCGGGTTGGAACCCCGACCCCCACATGTTTCCCAGTGGCCCTGACAGCGTGGGTGAGGTGTTGTCCCCCAGCAGGGTACTGGTGTCTTCAAAGGTGCCGTCTCCTCTGTTGTGGTACAGGATCAGTGGATCATGCAGCTCGAGGAACTCAGGATCCTGTCGGACAAGGTCGACCGGAACGCCGAATATGTCAACGTTTGCGCTGAGCCGCGTATGGTTCACCACGATGAGGTCCAGGAACCCGTCTCGATCATAGTCGCCCCAGGCACAGCCTGTAGTGCGCTCCAGCCTCGTGACGTTTCCAAGCGCCCGGCTGCTAATGTTGGAGAACGTCCCATCCCCGTTGTTTCGGTAGAACCTGCTGGGGCCAAAGTGTGCGACATAGAGGTCGGGGTCGCCGTCGTTGTCGTAGTCGGCTGCACAGGCCCCGTTGGCCGTCCCTCCTCCAAGATCGTCCACCTTGGCAGAGACGGCGACGTCTGTAAATGTCCCATCCCCGTTGTTTCGATACAGGGCATTGGGTCCATTGTTGCTGGTGACGTAGATGTCGTGCAGGGTGTCGGAATTGAAGTCGAACACAACCGAGCCTGCGCCGACATCGACCGCATCGAACCTTAGTCGCGTGTGCAGGAAGTCTATGCCCGAGTCGTCAGTTACATCCATGAACGCAGGCCTGTCGAGTGTCGCGGTCTCGGGGTGTACGAGTTCTGCATAAGTCTCTCTCTGAAAACCGTACCTGGCCTGCAAGTCTGAGGCCTCGGCCGTCCAGACGAATGTGCCAATCACCAGGACACCTACGCCTCCAATGGCGCCCAATGCCCAGGTTGATCCGGCGAACATGGCGACACCGCGCTTTGGCATTAGCTTGGCGAGTCCCCAGAACGTTACCGGCCCACCAGCGGCCGCCGTAAACAGAAGCGTGGCGGCGGGGGCGGTACCCATGCCCAGTAGCAGCAGAAGCGCTACGAGCGGAATCTCGAACAGCAGCGGCACATTGATCAGGATGCCGAGAGTTGCCGCGATCGCCACGCCCTGAAGGTCGTTCCCCAGGAATCTGGCGATGATGTCGGGGCTGATCCACTGGAGCACGAGTCCGCTGGCGAATCCGGCCACAACCATAATCGGCCCCAGGCGGACTAGGTATCCCAGACTGTACTTCGCCCAGTCCCTAACGCCTTCTACCAAGGCATCGGACCAGGAACCAGAGTCAGGCGTGAGTCCGCCTAAGGCGGATTGAAGTTCGACATCATCATCCGCAGTGGCTCCCCGAAGGGTCTTGACTACCAGTGGACCGATCAGCAGCGCACCAGCTACGGCCAGCACGAGCCGGCTGACCCCTAGCAGCGGGGTGAACACGAAGAACACCATTGCCAGGGCAGGTACGTTCATGGTGGCCGAGCCCTGCACCATTGCGATCGCCCCATCGATACCCGCTCCTCGTCTGCGGAAGGCCGACGACACCGGGACGATGCACGCGGAACACAGGTTCATGACAGGTCCGGCCATTGCGCCACTCAACGTGCGTCTGAACATACCTCCCGATGGGAACAGTGGTCCACTTCCAGGAGGAAACAGCATGGCCTCTGCCAGGCCCGCAACCACGAACGCGAAGGTCATCCCGACGGCGACCAGCCTGAGGTAGGTGATCGAGAACGTGAACCATCTGGTCACAAACGATTGTCCCGGGTCCCGCTCGATACAGAATCCCTGAAAGCACTGGGCCTGGGGAGCAGTGACGGCATCAAGGTCCTCGCCGACAACGTCCAATTTCGGGAAGCGATTGAATGCCAGGAAGAGGACCAGAATTGCAGCAAGCAGCACCAACCCCACGGCGCGCTTCTTCCGTACCTGGCTGCTAAACACGGTCAGATCTCTTGAAGTCACAGGCGAAGTTAGTAGCACCGCTGGTCATGAATGCCATCTCCGCCTCAACAGGAAATCTCTGACTCTGTTCCCAAGGTCATTGTCGCCACGTTGGGGAGGGAGCACGATCCATACGACCAGCATGCTTCCGAAAACGGCTAGCGGCAGTATCGCTTCAACTGGCATGGCTTGAGGCTCCGTTGTTGATTCTATCACTCGCTTCCCAAGCTTCGAATTGTGCCTTCGTCTCTACGTGGATTTCCCGCTCCTAGATGGAACCTTGAGAGCCAACCTGTGAGAAGAGTTCGGCTTGACAATGTACTTCTCGAGTCATATATTGCGAATCGGCATACATGATATTTGGTTCGCCAATTGACAGTCGAATAGGAGAGGGTGATGTTGAAGAGGACTTTGCTGATTGCCGTGCTGTTGTTGTCGATTGCAGTCATGATTGCCGCATGTAGCAGTGACTCGGGTGACACGGAAGAAGCCGCACCCGCTCCAGCAGCTACGACAGCGCCCGCCGCACCCGCCGCCACAACGGCCCCTGCCGCCCCGGCAATGCAGCCGACTACAGCTCCTGCTGCGCCCGCACCGGCTGCTCCTTCTGCCGGAACGGGTGAGACCGTAGGGGTCAACGTAACAGACACCTCTCGAGGCATGGTCCCGATGCCCTCGAAGTACAATGAGGCTCCGAACCTGGCCAAGTTAGTAGCAGCAGGCGAGCTGCCTCCGGTGGACGAGAGACTGCCTGATTCGCCACTGGTGATGCATGTGGCGGAGGTCGGTGAATACGGAGGACAGTGGAGGCGAGTCCACCTGGGGCCCGGTGACGCAAGCTGTAACGTCGGCCGCGCAAGTGGCCGAGGAGCCATGCGTTGGGCCGGAGACGGCACTGGCGTGATTCCCCACATTGTGAAGGGTTGGGAATCGAACGCCGACGGCACCGTGTGGACAGTCAGTCTACTGCCAGGGATGAAGTGGTCCGACGGGGAACCGTTCACTTCTGAAGACTGGGAGTACGCTTACGAAGTTCAGACAGACCCAGACATCAAGGGTGCACTGCCAAGGTGGATCAGGCAGAGTGGAGATCCGCCCGTACAGGTTGTGGCAACCGACGACTATACCGTTGAATTCCGGTACTCGGCGCCTTTCTACTTCTTCGAAGGTCACATGGCACATGGATGCACTCCACGTGACTTCCAGTATGCTCCCAAGCACTACCTGAAGCAATTCAACCTGAAGTACAACCCAGACGCTGAGAAGCTTGCTGAAGACGCCGGCTTCCCAAGCTGGACGCAGTACTATCTCAACCAGGAAGACCCGAGGCTGAACCCTGACCGCCCAGGCACTTCCCCGTGGATCTGGATGAACACTTCGGCTGACGATGTCATCAGACTGGTCCGCAATCCGTACTATCCGCTCGTCGACCAGGAAGGGAACCAGCTTCCATACATCGACGAAATAAGGTTCCAGACTGCCTCCGGTGTCGAGCCGCTGAACTTGCGTGCAGCTCAGGGCGAGATCGACTTCCAGGGCAGGCACATCAACTTCTCCAACTTCCCTGTCCTGAAAGAAGGTGAAGAGAGGGGCAACTACACCATCCAGATGGTGGTCGACCCGATGGGGTCCGACATAGTGCTCTACTTCAACATCACCTATCCCGGGCCTGAAGGAGAGATGATAAGCAACAAGGACTGGCGAATTGCAATGTCCCATTCGCTAGACAGGCACTCCATCAAGGAGATCACCATGGGTGGACAGGGCATCGTAAGAAATGCCTTGCCTGCTGCTGACCATCCCTTCTATCCAGGTGAAGAGTATGAGACGAAGTTCACCGAGTACGATGTGGATAAGTCCAACTCAATGCTTGACGAGGTCATGGGCCCCAAGGATGGCGAGGGCTTCCGTACCCTGCCCAATGGAGACAGGTTCGCATTCAAGATAAGTACGATGGACGCGTTCGGCGGCTACGTCGATGGCGCAGAGCAGATGTGCGCTTACTTCGAAGCGGTCGGAGTACGCTGCACGGTCGACGTCGTTGAGCGGAGCCTGCTGAATACACAAGCCCAAGCCAACGAGCTAATGTCCCGCGTTCACAACGCGGACCTGACGGCAGAGTTGTACAGCATCGCGTTCCACACGCTGCCGACGAACCCAGTGTTCGGATGGGCAGCTGACCACGCACGCTGGTTCCAGAGCGGCGGTGACGAGGGTACAGAACCACCGCCGGAGATCAAGAACCTTCTCGACATATATCTCGAGGCCTCCGGCGTGCCGCCAGAGCGTCAGAATGAAATCGCACGCGAGATCTTTGCCTGGACCATCGATAACCAGGTACGCCTGGGTACGGTGGGAGCCAGCGGGTTGGTCTCGGGCATCGTCATAGTGAACAACGATCTGGTCAACGTACCTGAATGGTGGGCGAACCGGGCCGGGCTGAACATGCCGTTCAACTCATTCCCCGACCAGTTCTGGTTCAGAAACGAAGAACGCAGGCAAGAGACTCAGCAGTAGTCTCTCACCTACGAAACTCCGGCCCTGCCGCATTAGCAGGCGGGGCCGGAGTAACTCCATCTAATCACACCGCGCTAACGCCTTCACACTTGGGCTAGGCGCCGGTTCCGGACTAATCCCAATAGTCAGACTCCAGGTTATTCAGCCATGACTCAGTTCCTGTTAAGGCGCTTTGGCATCATCATCCCGATGATGTTCCTCATGTCGATCGTGGCGTTTGGGATAATTCAGGCCCCGCCCGGGGACTACCTCCAGACATACATTGCCGAGCTTGTTGCCGGAGGCGACCAGATCGACATGGCCGAGGTTGAAAACCTGCGGCGTCAATACGGCCTGGACAGCCCGGTCTATGTTCAGTACGTGAAGTGGGTGGGGAATCTACTCCAGGGAAATCTAGGATTCTCACTCGAATACCAGCGGCCGGTTAACGAGCTGATTGGGGAGCGGCTGGCCCTGACACTCCTCCTAGGACTGTTCACAATTGTGTTTACCTGGACGCTGGCTATTCCCATTGGGATTATCTCAGCGGTCAAGCAGTATTCGATTATCGACTATTTCTTTACCTTCCTATCGTATTTCGGTGTGGGCACGCCCAACTTCCTTCTCGCCCTGGTAATCATGTGGTTTGTGTGGGCCTGGTTCGGACTGAAGATAACCAGCCTGTTTTCACCCGAGTATCACGATGCCGCGTGGAGCGTAGCGAAGTTCATCGACCTTCTGAAACACATTTGGGTGCCGATGATTATTCTCGGAACGGACGGCACAGCTAGATTCACACGCATCATCCGGGCGAATCTGCTCGACGAGCTAAGCAAGCCCTACGTGGAGACGGCGAGAGCCAAGGGCCTTCCCGAGTGGAAGGTGATCCTCAAGTATCCAACACGCATCGCAATCAACCCGTTTATCAGCACCATGGGCTGGCAGCTGCCTCAGCTCTTTTCAGGGAGCCTGATTGTGGCGACGGTGCTGAGCCTTCCGACGATCGGGCCGTTGCTGTTGTCATCGCTGATCGCTCAGGACATGTTCCTCGCCGGATCGATCATCCTGATCCTGACATTATTGACGATTCTTGGAACTCTGATCTCTGACATCATTCTTGCTGCGGTTGATCCACGCATCAGGATGGAAGGGTAAGGGGTCTGCCAAGTGGCGTCTCAGACCACAGAAACCACGGCGATTACCGCAGAAGAGCGGGAGTATATTGCCTCTCAGTGGACTCTCGTTTGGAGACGGTTTCTGAGGCACCGTTTAGCGGTCGCCGCAACAATAGGAATAGCTCTCTTCTATCTAATCGCAGTCTTCTGCGAGTTCTTTGCCATTCACGATCCGTATGCTCAGAATGCGCAGCGTGCATTCGTCCCGCCTCAGAGGATTCACTTCTTCGACGGTTTGAAGCCGACCTGGCCTTACGCGAACGGACTCCTCAGAGAACGCAATCCCGTCACACTAAAGCCAGAGTACGCACCTGACGAGTCCAAGAGGTTCAGGGTCAAGTTATTTGCACGTGGGCACGAATACGAGCTCTTCGGCATATTCGATACAAACATACACCTGTTGGGACTGGACACTGACGAAGATCCGATACCAATGTACCTGTTTGGCAGCGACAGGCTGGGCAGGGACGTGTTCTCTCGACTGATGTACGCAACACGCATATCCATGTCCATCGGCCTGATTGGAGTGGCTCTGAGCTTATTCCTTGGGGTACTCCTCGGCGGAATCTCAGGATATCGGGGTGGCATCGCGGACATGTCCATCCAGCGTTTCATCGAGTTCATTCGATCGATTCCGACGATTCCACTATGGCTGGGGCTGGCCGCAGCCGTACCTCAGGAGTGGACCCAGATCCAGATCTACTTCGCCATTACCATCATTATCTCGCTGCTGGGATGGACAACGCTTGCTCGCGAGGTCAGGGGCAGATTCCTTGCTCTTAGGTCTGAGGACTTCGTAATGGCGGCTCGCCTGTACGGCACCTCGGAGCTCCGAATAATCTTCCGGCACATGATCCCTTCATTCATGAGTCACATCATCGCAACGACAACCCTGGCGGTGCCGGCCATAATCATTGCCGAGACTGCGCTGAGCTTCTTGGGGCTGGGCCTCAGGCCGCCCACGATCAGTTGGGGGACTCTGTTATTCGAGGCGCAGAACCTCAACGCCATATCAAATGCGCCGTGGCTAATGGTCCCTGCCCCGTTCGTGCTGCTGGCAATACTGGCGTTCAACTTCATGGGTGACGGCCTGCGAGACGCAGCCGACCCGTATTCCGGCCAATAGCCTACCTACGATTGCCCGAGTAAGGTGGTCAATTGCAGTCCGATAGACCTCTACTAGAGATAAAGAACCTCAAGACCTACTTCTACCTCGACGAGGGAGTCGTCCGGGCTGTTGACGACGTCACCTTCGAGATGGATCGCGGACGTGTGCTTGGCGTTGTCGGAGAGAGCGGTTGTGGCAAGAGCGTGTTGGCACGCTCGATCATGAGGATCGTGAGACCGCCGGGAAGGTCGTTCGAGGGCGAGATCATCTACAACCGGAACACCGAAAACGGGACTCGCGGCGATAGTGTCGACCTGCTCGACCTGTCTCCAGACGGCACCGAGATGCGCAACATCCGCGGCAGTGAAATCACGATGGTATTCCAGGAACCTATGGTCTCATTCAGCCCGGTGCATACTGTGGGCGCTCAGATCATCGAGGGAATACTCCTCCATCAGCAGGTCACCAAGGAAGAAGCAAGGGAAACGGCAATTGAGATTCTGAGGCGTGTTGGGATTCCCGATCCTGACCGGATCGTGGATGAGTACCCCTTCAACCTGAGCGGCGGCATGAGGCAGCGCTGCATGATCGCCATGGCGCTATCCTGCAACCCTACGCTTCTCATCGCGGATGAGCCCACAACAGCTCTGGATGTGACCACCCAAGCCCAGATCCTGGAGCTCATGGCTGAGCTGCAGGAGGACTTCGGCATGGCGATGATGCTGATTACGCATAACCTGGGCGTTGTGGCTCAGATGGCCGAAGAGATGATCGTCATGTACCTGGGCAAGATCGTCGAACGGGCCGATATCAACACCCTGTTCAGCGATCCCAAGCACCCGTACACACAAGAACTGCTCAAGTCCATTCCTCAACTCAGCAGGTCCAGGCAGACTGAACGGTTGGCGGCGATTAGTGGAAACGTCCCGTCGCCGTTCGTCAGGCCCTCTGGCTGCCCGTTCCACCCACGATGCCCTCAATTCATGGAAGGCGTCTGTGACGTGCTCGAGCCGCCGCAGGTGTCAGTTGGCGTGAACCACACGGCTAGCTGCCTGCTGTACGCAGATGCTCC
This sequence comes from Dehalococcoidia bacterium, assembly GCA_021295915.1. NCBI lineage: Bacteria > Bacillati > Chloroflexota > Dehalococcoidia > Dehalococcoidia bacterium. Next base: position 1,960 of record JAGWBK010000026.1, on the reverse strand, counting down.
CGCGATCGACGAGGAGTCGCAGTAGTGACCAACCACAACGATAGTTCGCCGATCCTGTCGGTCAAGGACCTAAAGGTGTACTTCCCGATCGTGTCGGGAATCTGGCGCAAAACGCGGGGTTACGTCCGCGCAGTCGACGACCTCAGTTTTCAATTGCGCGAGGGTGAGACTCTCGGTCTGGTGGGCGAAAGTGGCTGCGGCAAGACCACGGCGGGACGAGCAATTCTCAGGGCAGTCGAACCGACGTCCGGCGAGATCCTCTTTCGTATGCGAGACGACAGTGTGGTCAGCACGACAGAGGCAAGCGAAGAGGAACTGACTCTCATTCGCCAGGAGATGCAGCTCATATTCCAGGACCCGTTCGCATCTCTCAATCCACGGATGACGGTCTTCGACGTCGTGGCCGATCCACTCAAGGTAAATCACCTGGCCAGGGGTTCAGAACTAGAAGACCAGGTGAGCGAGATGCTCATGCGGGTGGGGCTGTCCCCGGCATACATGCGCAGGTACCCTCACGCCTTCAGCGGCGGCCAGCGCCAGCGGGTCGGCATTGCGCGCTCGCTGGTCATGAACCCGCGCCTTGTAATAGCAGATGAACCTGTATCTGCGCTGGACGTCTCTGTCCAGGCACAGATACTGAACCTGATGCAGGATCTTCAGGACGAGTTCAACCTGACCTACCTGTTCATCAGCCACGACCTCAGCGTCGTCCAGTACATCGCACATAGGGTCGTAGTGATGTATGTGGGCAAGATTGTGGAGATCGCGGAGACAGAAAAGCTGTTTACCGAGCCAAAGCACCCTTACACGCAGGCTCTGCTTTCTTCAGTACCGGTGCCGAACCCGGCAGTTCGTGCACGTGGGCAGGCGCTTACAGGTGAAGTAGCTAACCCTGCTGACCCGCCAAGTGGATGTTACTTCCACCCTCGATGTCCCTTCGCCAAGGACATCTGCCGGACGGAGGAGCCACAACTAACCGAGATCGAAGAGGGCCAGTTTGCGAAATGCCACTTCGCGGGTGAGTTGGACCTGCCCGGGGTGCCGTCCTGACCAGTAGTGGACGCACCGGGCGTCGCAGGAGACTGCTAACCTGCATCTTTTCATACGGTGGCGCCCTCGGAGTGTTTGCGATCATCGTCTCGCTGGTCGCCCGCACTAAACTCCAGCCGCCTGACTTCGAGCCTCAACACCTGGAACCTGCAATAGCCTTCTTTCTGTCAGGATCAGGGCTACTGGCAGGGGGTCTAGTGGCCTGGACTCTTACGGCGTGGCTGGTCCAGCGTGCTGAACACCCCCAACATCCGCTCGTGTGGCCCGGAGTTGGGCTCGGTTACGCAATTATCGTCCCATTCCTGACTGGGACACTCGCGCCGGTCTCACTGGTGTTCATCAACACAACCGTTGGGATCACGGAGACTCCCGACGTGATGACCGGTCTGGCCGATTCGGTATTTCTGGCGCCCAGGGTAGCTTTTGAATACGGGGCGCTCAGTCTCGGCCCGACAGCGCTGGCCGCAGTCATGTTCGTAGTCGGAGCATGGATCATCGACCGGGCCAATGCGTATCCCAGCATCGTGGTCTCCAGGTATGGAGCCTACGGGGTGACTGCAGCGCTGTCGGTTGCGGTTGTCGGGTTTGTCTCACTTGCGCCGGCAGCAACAATCTACAGGTTGGGCTGAGTCACATTTCCAGCTTTAGTAGGTGAATGGCTATTCATGAATAATCACGGCTGAGCTTCTTGACGATGCGTAGTCCGCAGACTAGACTTGGGACCAAGCTAAAGTGAGTGTAGTTCTGGCCCGGATTCGGGTCAGAATGCGTGCCTTTAACATCGGTATGGTGGGGTAGTAGTTAGTCCGGGAGCGGGGCCGGAATAACCTCGGCGGAGGAGGAGTCAAATGTCCAACAGAGAGGACATCGCACTGATGGCGCACCTGATGCGTCGCGCAGGGTTCGGAGC
>JAGWBK010000025.1:26172-26489 GCA_021295915.1 Dehalococcoidia bacterium | reverse complement strand
GGGCATCAGCGGCGACAGGAACGCACTCGGCTACTTCGGGTTCGCCTACTACGCGGCCAACGCCGACAAGCTGAAGCTGATAGCAGTGGACAGCGGAAACGGCTGCGTCACCCCGGCCCTTGAGACGATCGCGGATGGAAGCTACTCACCACTATCTAGGCCTCTGTTCATCTACGTGAACAGGGAGAGCCTCGAGAGACCGGAAGTCAGGGACTTCGTTAGGTTCTACATGGTGCACGGCCGCAACCTCACGGCTGACGTTGGGTACGTACCGCTGGCGCAGCAGGCCTATCAGAACAACCTGGCCTTCGTGAAGT
>JAGWBK010000025.1:0-26125 GCA_021295915.1 Dehalococcoidia bacterium | reverse complement strand
ACCAGCTTAAAGCTGGACATAAAAGGCAGTCCATGAGAAGGCCCTCCCATAACAGCAATTCACCACCCGCTGTCTCATCAGAGAGGCCAGCTTAAAGGATGGAGCAGTAGGTGGAATCTACAGCACCAGGCGCCCATGATATGCCCGCGAGTTCGCGGCAAGAAATCGATACAGGCCGATTCCGTCGCGGTCGTGGAAGCAGCATCGAAGGTACCATCGTACGCTGGGTGTTCTTCGGTTGCGCTCTCATCTCGATATTCACGACACTCGGAATTGTCTTCATCCTGATAGGCCAGTCAATCGGCTTCTTCAGCGAAGTGTCCATCTTCGAGTTCCTGACTGGAACGCGGTGGACCCCGATTCTCAAGCCAACGGCATTCGGTGTGCTCCCACTTGTTGCAGGGACACTCCTGGTGACAATTCTTGCGGCGATAGTGGCACTCCCTGTTGGGCTCGCCACGGCTATCTATCTCGCTGAGTACGCCCCGGACAAGGCCCGTCGCGTCCTCAAGCCAATGATCGAGATTCTCGCCGGCATACCAACCGTCGTGTACGGCTACTTTGCGCTGACATTCGTAACGCCTCAACTTCAGCGGTTCTTCCCAGACATGATCGTGTTCAATGCGCTGAGCGCGGGACTCGTCATGGGAATCATGATTATCCCCATGGTGTCGTCCCTCAGTGAGGACGCGATGATCAGCGTACCCAGGTCGCTGCGACAGGCCTCCTACGCGCTTGGGGCCACGAAGCTGGAGACAAGCCTCAAGGTGGTTGTACCGGCGGCGCTGTCGGGAATCGTGGCATCGTTCATCCTGGCGATATCAAGGGCAATCGGCGAGACCATGCTCGTGACCATTGCGGCGGGCGCGACTCCACGCATCACCGCAAATCCCCTGGAGAGCATTCAGACTATGACGGCTTACATCGCCCAGCTCGCCCAGGGTGAGGCGTCTCACGACTCGATTGAATACAAGACCATCTTCGCGGTCGGTCTGCTTCTGTTCCTGATGACGCTATCGCTAAACCTGCTCGGCCACTGGGTAGTCCGACGCTGGAGACAGGCTTACTAGCCAGCTTAAGACTGGACATTCAAGAAGCAAAGGCATGGCACTCTATAACTCCAGATTCAATCCGAGACTTGCCCGACGAAAGACGGTTGGGGGAATCTTTTATGGGGTTTTCCTAGCAGCTGTCATGGTCGGGATAATCGGCCTGGCTGTGCTGCTGGCCCAGACCCTTATAGAAGGGCTCCCCTGGCTGGACTTCGGATTCCTGACCAGCTATATGTCGAGGCACCCAGAGTTGGCCGGCGTGAAGGCCGCGGTCATGGGCACCCTGATTACGATAGCGTTTACGGCCATTTTCACGGTGCCTATCGGAGTGGGGGCCGCCATATACCTCGAGGAGTACGCGCCAAAGAACCGGCTCACGCAGATCATTGAAGTCAACATTTCCAACCTGGCAGGCGTGCCGTCGGTAGTGTACGGACTACTCGGGCTGGGAGTGTTCGTGCAGCTGATGTCGCTGGGCAAGGTCGTCCTTGCAGGCGCGCTCACACTGACGCTGCTGGTGCTTCCGATCGTGATACTCGCCTCCAGGGAGGCAATCCGGGCGGTGCCTAATGAGTACAGGTTAGGAGCATTCGCACTGGGCGCAGACCAGTGGCAGGTCATAAAAGGCACCGTTCTGCCTTCTGCCCTGCCAGGAATCCTGACCGGTGTAGGAGAGGCTGCTCCCCTTCTGGTAATCAGCGGACTGGTTTACGTGACATTCGTGCCGGGGCCGCTAGACCGATTCACGGTCCTGCCACTTCAGATCTTCACGTGGGTCGGCAGGCCCCAGGAAGAGTTCAGGTCGCTTGCGGCAGCCGGAATCATCGTGCTGCTGATTATCCTGCTATCAATGAACGCAGTTGCAGTGCTACTACGAAACAAGTACCAGACAAGGTCAGAGGACTAAGGTGACTGAGCAGACCGCACCAATCTTCAAGGTTAACGAGCTCAGTCTCTTCTATGACGAGTTCAAGGCTCTCAGAGAGATCAACATGGAGATCAAGCGGCACTCGATTACCGCTTTGATCGGTCCGTCAGGATGTGGCAAGAGTTCTCTTCTGCGCTGTTTCAACCGGATGAACGAACTCATCCCATCGGCCAGAATAGATGGTCAGATCCTGTTCGAAGGAACCGACCTTTACGATGACGACGTTGACGCTACTGAGATCCGGTCGAGGATCGGAATGGTGTTCCAGCGGCCCAACCCGTTCCCAAAGTCAACTGAAGGTCAACGGCTATATGGGCGACATGGACGAGGCCGTTGAGCGCTCTCTGAGGCAGGCTGCACTTTGGGAAGAGGTGAAGGACCGACTTAGAGCCAGCGCACTAGAGCTGTCTGGCGGGCAGCAGCAGCGCCTGTGCATCGCGCGAGCGTTGGCTGTAGAGCCTGAAGTGATCCTGATGGACGAGCCAGCTTCCGCGCTGGACCCCATAGCGACTCTCGCCATCGAGGAATTGGTCAGGGAACTGAGCCAGCACTACACGATTGTCATAGTGACGAGAGTATCGGACGAGACCGCGTTCCTCATGGTTGGAGAAGACAGGGCCGGCTACCTCGTCGAGCATGGCGACACAAACCAGATCTTTACGACTCCTAAGCACGAGCGCACGGAGGCGTACATCACCGGCCGGTTCAGCTAGAGTGCGACAACCTCGCCAGGGATTTATCTGCTATGTGGAACGATCCTCCAACTTCAAATAGACTCTGGAATGTCGAGAAATTGAACACGGGGAAACAGATTGCGGGCGATTGCCGGAATGACGTGCTGGTAGGGGGCAAGGAGGCCATCATGCAGCGGACACCGAGAGCTGAATTCGACCGAGACCTGAGATCACTGCAAGACGAGCTTCTCACACTCGGTGGCATGGTCGAAAAGGCAATCGCCAAGTCTCTCGATGCCCTCAGGAATCGCGACCGCGATCTTGCCGAAGAAGTAATCAGTGAAGACGACATAATCGATGAGATGCGGTTCGCGCTCGAAGAGAAGTCGATCGACCTGATCGCGATGCAGCAGCCACTCGCGAGTGATCTTCGGATACTGGTTACCGTGCTGCACGTATCGGTAGAGCTGGAGCGGATCGGGGACTATGCAGAAGGTATTGCGAAAATCAGCCTCCTGATGGGAGACGAGCCGCCACTCAAGCCGTTGATAGACATTCCGCGGATGGCTGACAGGTCGATGGACATGCTGAGACGCAGCCTCGACGCGTTTGTCGACCGCGACGTCGAAGCGAGCCACCAGATCTGCGACGATGACGACGAAGTGGACGCGCTGTACGAGCAGGTGTATCGAGAACTCCTTACGTACATGCTCGCAGATCCGGGAGCAATCAGGAGGGCCACTTACCTGCTGTGGGTCGCACACGATCTCGAACGGATCGCAGACCGCACTACCAACATCGCTGAGCGGGTCATCTTCCTGGCAACGGGTCGATTGACCAAGACCGGCGCCTCTACTTATTAGCTAGAATGCCTGAGGGAATTCACCCTCACCCCAACCCTCTCCTTCAAGGGAGAGGGGCATTGCAGGCGGCAACCATCCGATGAGTACCAATGCTCCACAGGCGCTGGACGGCGTCAGAATCCTCGACTTCTCCCGCATATGGGCAGGTCCGCACTGCACCAAGCTCCTGGCAGACATGGGGGCTGAGGTTATCAAGGTTGAGTCGGCCCGTAACTGGGACCCTCACCGCATGATCGTTGGGTCCGGCAACCTGCCGGACGGCGAACGTGGTGACGATCCCTGGAACAGATCCGGGTGGTTCAACACTCTGCACATATCCAAGTACGGGATCACGTGCGAGATTCGGCATCCGTCGGGAAAGGCGGTGCTGGAGGAGCTCGTGAGTGTAAGCGATGTGGTGGTCGAAAACTTCAGGGCCGGGCTGATGGCACGCAGAGGGTTCGACTACGAGACGCTACGGAGCCTGAGGCCCGACATCATAGTGCTGTCGATGCCTGCGTTCGGGAATACGGGCCCGTGGAAGGACTTCATACAGTACGGGATCGGGCAGGAGCAGATGGGTGGAATCGCCTCGATGAACGGGTACCTCGACGAGGACGGCCCTGTGAAGTCGGGAGTGAATTTCGGAGACCCCATCAGCGGTGCCCATGCAGCCGGGGCCGTGCTGTCGGCGCTGTATCGCCGGCGCCGTACGGGGAGGGGCGTGTTCATAGAGTCCTCTGTCTCCGTCGTGGGTGAGCACATCATCGGTTACCAGTTGGACGGACTGCCACCCAACAACCGCGGAAATCGTCACGAGGCGATGGCCCCGCATGGCGCCTATCCATGCAGGGGTGAGGACAGCTGGATTACGATTGCGGTCGCCTCGGACGACGAGTGGGCGAACCTATGCAAAGTGATGGGCAGCCCGGAGCTGGTCGTAGACGAACGGTTTGCGGACGTCCTGTCCAAGCTTCGCAATCAGGACGCGCTGGACGAGGTCATTGGGGCGTGGACCCAAGGCCACGACGCCATAGCTCTCACCGAGTCACTTCAGAAGGCCGGAATCGCTGCCACCCCAGTAATGAAAGGCGAAGACATCTTCAACGACCCCCACTACCAGGAGCGTGGACTACTCGAACTGGTGGACCACCCTTCAGCCGGAGTGTACTTTCTGCCAGGGACCGCGTGGAAGATGTCGGCTACCCCAGGGGCTGTGCGGTGGCCCGCGCCAAGACTGGGGGAACACAACGGTTACGTGTTCGGGGAACTGCTTGGCATGTCATCGCCAGAGATCGACTTGCTCAGTGACGAGGGAGTCACCGGAACGGAGCCCGTCACGTAGCGCCCTACGAAGGAGACTCTGTCAGTTTGTTAGGCGATGTTTTCACCCTCACCCCCGGATCAAGTCCGGGGCAGGCTCTAACCCTCTCCCTGAGAGAGAGAGGGGACTTTAGATTCCGTAGTTAGGCACCTACCAGATCGACACGGCTTCCCTACGAAGCGAACCGTTGTTGACCATTCCCTCCTCTGATATACTGTCTCCGGCTTTGGAAGCTGTCCACAGGGGGTAGTTTTCAAGTTCATCCAGGTATGTGTTGACGTTGCGTCCAAGGTGCGTTTCAAGTACATCTGGCGCGTGTCGTGGCAGTCGACGCACAGACAAGTCAAAAAGCAGACTCTAACTTCCCTACAAGGGAGTGTTGCGAGACAAGGAGGTAACGATTGAAGTGGATCGATTATGAGGCTCCCACCTCAGTACGGGAAGCAGTCGACCTGCTGAACGAGGCAGGCGACAGGGCCCGACCGCTGGCAGGAGGCACCGATCTCCTAGTCCAGTTGAGGGGCCGGGCATACGACCTGGACCTGATGGTGGACGTCAAAAGCGTACCCGAGCTAAACGAGCTCACTTACGACCCAGACAACGGATTGACCATAGGCGCGGCGGTGCCGTGTTACAGGATCTATGGCAACTCGACAGTGCGGAGCGTGTATCCGGGCATCGTCGACGCGGCTCAAATCATTGGCGGTACGCAGATACAGGGGCGCGCCTCGCTGGGCGGGAACCTGTGCAATGCTGCTCCGAGCGCAGACTCGGTACCGGCGATGATCGCGTACAACGGCGTGGCCCGAATCGCTGGTCCGAACGGAAATCGGGAAGTCGCGCTTGAAGACTTCTGCACCCACGTTCGACAGACAGTGCTGGAGCAGGGCGAGGTCCTTGTGGCCGTGCACTTCCCTACTCCCGCGGCCAACTCGGGCGCGAACTACATTCGTTTCATCCCGAGGAACGAGATGGACATTGCTGTCGCAGGCGCAGGCGTTTCGGTGGAGCTGGAGAACGGCAACATCAGGTCCGCCAGGGTGACACTAGCATCGGTCGCTCCGACGCCTCTCTTCGTTTCCGAGGCGGGCGAGGCGGTTGCCGGAAAGCCTGCAACTGAAGAGACAGTCAGAATCGCGTCCGGCCTCGCGAGAGACGCAGCCGTACCGATCACCGACATGCGCGGCACGATCGAGTATCGAAAGCACCTGTGCGAGGTACTAACCCGCCGGGCGATGATGACCGCCATCGAGCGAGCCCAGAGCTAAGGAGAATAGATTGCCCGCCAAGACTTACGTACAGTCCATAATCAACGGTGAGCACTTAGACTTCCTGTGCGAACCACGCCAGAGCCTGCTCGAAGTGCTGCGCGACGTAGTCGGCCTTACCGGCACCAAGGAAGGCTGCAACGACGGCAACTGCGGCGCCTGCACGGTCGAGTTCGACGGCCGAATAGTGACATCTTGCCTGGTCCTCGGAGTCGAGGCTGAAGGCAAGGAGATCACGACTATCGAGGGCGTCGCGGAAGGCAGCACGCTGCACCCGTTGCAGCAGTCATTCCTTGAGAATGCGGCACTTCAGTGCGGCATTTGCACGCCTGGCTTCATAGTGGCCGCCAAGTCACTGCTCGAGCACAACCCTGACCCATCAGAGCACGAGATCCGTTTCTGGCTCGCCAACAACCTGTGCCGCTGCACCGGCTATGACAAGATCGTCCGGGCGGTCCAGGATGCGGCTGTGAAGATGCAGGAGGCGTAACTTATGACCCAGACTCTAGACTACGAGCCAAACATGGTGCTGGCCACCGAAACGTTTAACGTTGTTGGCACGCGCCCAATCAGACACGACGGCGCGGACAAGGTGACGGGTCGCGCCCTCTACGGAGCGGACTTCGACACCGCCGGTCTGCTTCACGGACACATCCTGCGCAGCCCGCACGCACATGCGCGCATCAAGAGCATCGACACATCGGCAGCCGAGGCGCTGCCTGGGGTACTCGCGGTAGTCACCAACGCCGACTTCGCAAGCGATGCAGACGCGGTCGTCGATTTAGGCGAGGGTGCGACCAGCCTGAAGTGGTTGCGTGACAACGTACTTGCTTCGGACAAGGTCCTTTATCGAGGTCATGCCGTTGCTGGCGTGGCCGCATCGAATCCTCACGTCGCTGAAGAAGCAGTGCAGCTCATCGACGTGCAGTACGAGGTGCTTCCTCCTGTCGTAACTGTAGAAGAGGCGATGGCCGATGGTGCGCCGATCCTGCACGACGATCTCAAGACCGAGGAGCTGGGCGAGCAAACCGATAAGGTCAGCAACGTCGCACAGCACTTCCAGCACAAGAAGGGTGACACAGCGAAGGGATTCCCGGAAGCCGACGTGGTTGTCGAGCGAGAGTACCGCGCCAAGACAGTGCACCAGGGCTACATCGAACCCCACAACGCGACTGCTCTATGGAACACTGACGGCAGGCTGCACATCTGGTGCAGCACGCAGGGTGCATTCACTGTGCGTGACGCCATGGCGCAGTTGCTCGAAATGCCTGTTTCCCAGATCAGAGTTATTCCGATGGAGATCGGCGGCGGTTTCGGTGGAAAGATACCTGTGTATCTCGAGCCTGTAGCCGCGCTGCTTTCCAGGAAGACCGGCCAGGCCGTGAAGATTCTGATGAGCAGGGCCGATGTATTCGAGGCATCCGGTCCGACATGCGGCTCCTGGAGCCGGGTGAAGATCGGCGCCAAGAGCGACGGGACCATTACTGCTGCCGAAGTCGAACTGGCCTGCGAGGCTGGGGCATACCCTGGCTCTCCTGTGGGCGCTGGGGCTATGTGCGCCCTCGCGGCATACGACATTGAGAACGGCACTGTTGACGGCTACGACGTAGTCGTGAACAAGCCGAAGACGGCGGCCTACCGAGCGCCTGGCGCTCCCAACGCCGCCTACGCGGTCGAGCAGGCGGTTGACGAGCTGGCTGACGAGCTCGGCATGGACCCGATTGAGCTGAGGCTCAAGAACGCAGCCAAAGAGGGCACACGCCGCGTGGACGGCCCTACCTTCAACAAGGTAGGACTCGTCGAAACTCTCGAGGCAATGAGGGACCATCCCCACTACAGCGCGCCTCTGGGGGAAAACCAGGGACGCGGTATCGCGATCGGATTCTGGTTCAACATCGGCTTCGACTCCGCGGTAAACCTTGCTGTCAATGCCGATGGCACGGTCAGCCTGACTGAAGGTTCTACCGACATCGGTGGGTCCCGCGCTTCCATCGCCATGCAGGCGGCAGAAGTTCTGGGAATCGCCGCTGAGGACATCAGGCCTACAGTCGTCGACACGGACTCGATCGGCTACACCGCCGTGACCGGCGGCAGCCGCACGACGTTTGCCACAGGATGGGCCGCCTATGAGGCAGCCCAGTCAGTGAAGCAGCAGATGATCGAGCGCGCTGCCACGATCTGGGACGTCGAGGCAGACTCAGTCGAGATGGCAGACGGCGTCGTCCAGTCGAAGTCTGACCCCGAACTGAGCATGACGTTCGCGGACCTGGCGGGCCAGCTTGGCAGGACCGGCGGCGGCATCACTGGAACCGCTTCCGTTAACCCGAGCGGTGTTGGCGGTTCATTCGCCGGCAATATTGTCGACATCGAGGTCGACCCCGAGACCGGCAAGACCGACGTCGTTCGCTTCACTGCCTTCCAGGACGTAGGAAAGGCGATACACCCGTCTTACGTCGAGGGCCAGATGCAGGGCGGCTCGGTCCAGGGCATCGGCTGGGCGCTGAACGAGGAGTACTATATGAACGATGACGGCGGCATGGACAACTCCACGCTGCTTGACTATCGCATGCCCACAAGCCTCGATCTTCCGATGATCGACACGGTTATCGTGGAAGTGGCCAACCCCGGCCACCCCTTCGGTGTCCGCGGCGTGGGTGAGGCGAACATCGTTCCTCCCACCCCTGCGGTTGCGAACGCCCTCAGGGATGCGGTCGGGACACGCCTGTACGAGACTCCGATGAACTCAGTCGCGATAGCCGCGGCACTGGCGCAGAACGGAGACTAAACCCTCCTAATCGCCAGCATAACCGGACCAAGTAAAAAGGGGCGGGTTTCTTAACTGAGACCCGCCCTTTTGCCACATAGTGAAAGCGCCTTAAGAAATCATAGGAGGGATCTCAGCATGGCTACGGTCTATATCCCGTCGCTGATGCAGAAGCTGAGTGACGGCAAGAGCAAGGTCGAGATCGAAGGGTCGTCAGTCCGACAGGTCGTCAACAACCTCGACGCCGCATATCCGGGATTCAAAGAGCGGCTGGTCGAGGATGGGCGGATCAAGGGGAACATCTCGGTTGCCATCGATGGCGAGATCACGCCGTTAGGGATGTTGGAGAAGGTAGGCGAGAACAGTGAGGTGCACTTCCTGCCTGCGATCGCCGGAGGAAAGCTATGACCTCTGAAACGCTTCTACCTCTGGATGAAGACTGGCAGACAGCTCTCATCGTAGTTGCCCACCCTGACGACATCGAGTACGGAGCGGCAAGCGCCGTTTCCAAGTGGACCTCAGAGGGCAAGTCGGTCGTGTACCTGCTGGTCACTAGGGGCGAGGCCGGCATAGACAGTATGCACCCGGATGAGGCCCGCGAGGTACGAACGCGCGAGGAGATCGAGGGGGCTGAGGTCGTAGGAGTCGAAACGGTCGAGTTCCTGGACCATAAGGATGGCGTAGTCGAGTACGGTCTGCCACTCAGAAGAGATATTGCCAGCGCAATACGTCGTCACAGGCCGGACGTGGTCATCACAGGCAACATGGCCATGAGCTTCAAACAGGGGTTTGCGAATCAGGCTGACCATCGTGCGGTCGGACTAGCCGCGCTCGACGGATCGCGTGATGCGGGGAATCGCTGGATCTTTCCAGAGCTTGTAGACGTAGGTCTGGAGCCATGGAATGGGGTGAAGATGTTGCTGGTGAGCGGCTCGCCTAATCCAACTCACGCCGTAGATGTAGGCGACCACGTCTACAAGGGCGTAGAGTCGCTCGAAAAGCACGATGCATATCTCAAGGGGCTTTCCGAGGACGTAGTCCCAGAAATGTTCCTCACGATGAACGCGAACGCAGTTGGAATCGAGTTCGGCTGCGATTATGCGATCAGCTTCGAGGTCATTCAGATATAACGAACGCCCCCTGATACAATGGCGGCGACTACTGATTTACTGGACTGAGTCAAGGAGAACCGAATGGCAGACAAAGAGATCAAGGGCGTAATCGTTCCGATGCTGACGCCGTTGAACCCGGATGAGACGGTCGATATCGGGTCGCTTCGCAGGCTGGTTAACTATCTTATCGACAACGGAGTTCACGGTCTATGGGCATCCGGGACCACGGGCGAGTTTGCCAATCTCCCAGACTCGGAGCGGGTGCGAGCCATGGAGGCGACTGTCGACGAGGTTGCCGGCCGAGTCCCCGTGATCTGCAACATCTCCAGCACGTCCACCAAGATGTCGGTCGAGTTGGCGAGCGAGGTGCGCGAGCTTGGAATGGACGGAATCGCGCTGACTCCTCCGTACTACTATCCTGATTCGCAGGACGAACTCGCTGACCACTACAGGTATGCTCAGGACCAGATCGGCCTGCCGCTGTGGGTGTACAACATTCCTCAGACGGTAAAGACCGCTGTAGAGCCGGGCACCATAGCGATGCTGGCGGCTGAGGGCACTGTCGTTGGGGTGAAGGACAGCTCAGGCGCCGGGGAACTGCTGGCGCAGCTCAACGTGCTTTGCGATCAGGGTGATCTCTCACTGCTCAGGTTCCTGGGCACAGTCTTCCGTGTTACTAGCGCGGGATCGGTTGGCGTCCATGGCGTGATTCCAGGGATTGCGAACCTTGTTCCAGAAGTATGCGCCCGTGGCTGGGAGGCCGGTGAGGCGGGAGACACTGAGACGGTACGTGACTGCAACGGTAAGCTGCTCACGGCGCAAAAGGTAGGGGCTGTGGCGAAGGGTGGGAGCGCTAATGCTGCCAGCTTTGGCGGCATGAAGGCCGCGCTTAAGCAGATGGGCGTAATCGACCATGACATCATGTCCCGTCCCTTCCGGCAACTGACTGAAGAAGAGAAGTCACAGATACCACCGATCCTGGAAGACCTGGGGCTGAAGTAGTGTTGGAGAAGGTGCTGTACAGGCTGCTTCCGAGTCGCCTGAAGCCATACTCGAATTGAGAGAATCGGAAGGCCACCTTTGCAAGGTGGCGGGACAGGCTTACCCTGGCGGTTCGGCGTAGGGGTACGTAGGTCGACCATGGTTTTCGGATCCGACAAGTGACAGAACCCTCGAGCAACTATGCCTCAGTCAGCGGCATAAGGTTCCACTACGTTGACTGGGGCAGACCGAGTGGGGATCCGGATCGCCCTACCCTGTTTCTGCTGCACGGTGACATGCGAACGAGCCGATCGTGGGATGCTGTAGCGCGTCACTTGTGTGAGCAGTTCCACGTCATCGCTCTTGACTCGCGCGGGCACGGTGACAGTGAATGGCCTGACTCTGGATACTCATTCGCGCAGCGGATTGACGACCTCGAGGCGTTTGCGGATTTCATCCAATTGCGGAACGTTGTGGCCGTGGCTCACTCCACAGGGGCAGTCGTCGCTGCGATGCTCTCTGAGCGCAGACCTGACTTCTTCAGCAAGCTCATGTTGCTGGAGCCGATGGTTGTGGTGACAGAGGCCTTTCAGCGGATGGTGTCGCAAAGGGCAGTAAGGCCCCGACGCACATGGGCTAACCGCGACGAGATGTACGATTATCTCAAGAAGCATCCTATGACGGGAAAGTGGCGCGACGACGTCATCAGGGACGTAGTGGCCCACGAAGCCTTCGAGTTACCAAATGGGCGGCTCGACATGAAGTGGGCCAATGCGAGCATGGACTGGAAGGAGCGCGAAGGGGACTACCACGACATCAGGCCGACCCTGAGAACGCTTGGTAAGCCTATCCAGTTCATCGTGAGCGACTCACGCGCTGACAGCTTTCAGGACGTGGCCAAGATCGCGGAGGAGACCGCGGACTTCAGCATGCTCACGATCCCCGAGAGCGCTCACAACATGTACATGGACCAGCCGAAGCTGGTGGCGGATGCTGTTGTCAGGTTCGTCTCTTCCGGGTGCTAGAACGCGCCTTAAGGGTCTCTCCTATTAGTCGTCCTTCTTTTCAGCCCTTGGCCCGAAGGGCTCCGGTCGGAACGGGTCGTCCCTTACTTTAAGGAAGCCGCGCATTCCGCTCTCTTTCGCAGCGTCCATCATTTCGCGCCGGTTGTAGTCTGGTCGCTGGGAAGAGTGCGCGATGGAGGACAGCAGCCAGTTGCTGGTAATCGCGTTACGAAGGCCCATCATCTCCAGCCCTAGCGTGGCGATGTACTTGTTGGCCGCAACGGTCTCAGGACTGATCAACGCGATCCGTTCGGCCAGGCGGAACGCTTCGGCCATCATGGCGTCCTTGTCCTCGAACACCTCGTTCACGAGTCCGATCCTGAATGCTTCCTGAGCGTCGATGTGGTCGCCGGTGAGCGAATATCTCAGGGCGTTCTTATAGCCGGCCATAAGTACCCAGAGGAAGCTGGTGTTGGAAATCTGGCGGACTTCAGGCTGCGCGAACACGGCGTCCTCTGAACAGAACGTCATGTCGCAAGTCAGGGACAGCCAGGTACCTCCACCCATGCACCAGCCGTGGACGCAGGCGATGACAGGCTTGGAAAGCTCGAGGATGTGCGTCTGGTTCCTGACCATGTTGCGGTCATGGTAGAACCAGCGGGAGACATGGTCGGCGGCGCTCGACCCCTTGGCGATCATCGATTCGGGGTCGGTCTCCTGGAATGAGGCAATGTCGTAACCTGAGCTGAACGCCCTGCCCTCTCCCTGGATGATGATGACACGTGCCTCGGGGTCGGCCTCTGCTATGTCGAGGGCTTCGTGGAGGTCGGCTTCCATCGGCTCTGTGATGGCATTGAGAGTTTCGGGGCGGTTGAGGGTGATGACCCTGGTGGTGCCCTTTGCTTCGTAGAGGATGTGTTCGTACTCGGGCAATTCAAAGTCTCCTAGTCTGCAGGCCGCCCTTCGACAAGCTCAGGACGAACGTTTGCTTCTTGGATCAGGGTTAGTCATGGAACTCTCGGCGTGCACAGCAAGCTACGATAGTGCGGGCTTAAACCCTAACCATCTCCCATCAAGTGCTTAAAGGGGGTACACATTCGTGCTTCTCACCCTCACCCCAACCCTCTCCCTGAGGGAGAGGGGGTCTGTTGGCTGGTACTCATTCTTGTCCGTGTACCTTTACATGCCCCTCTCAGCCCATCAAGGGAGAGGGGAATTAGAGAGTGCTCCTTTACCTTGGCACCTTGTAGCCGCCGGTCTGTACACCAGCCAAGCTGTTCTCATCCCAGGGGTGGGCCAGAGCTACTTCTTCGTTGATGTCGGCTCCCCAGCCGGGCCCTGACGGCACGGTCATGTAGCCGTCGATTATCTCTGGGACGGTGGTGGTCAGCTCATCTTTCCATGGTACATCGTCTATGTCGATCTCCATGATTCGCACGTTCGGAAGCGTGGCGCACAGGCTTGCGCTAACGTAGCTGGATAGGTGGCTATAGTAGTTGTGGGGCGCGACGTTGTGCTGGTAGACCTCGGCGAGGTCGCCAATTTTCTTGGACTGGCTGAAGCCGTTCCATGGAACGTCGATCATGAACATATCGGCGGAGTGGTTCTCGAAGTACGGGATGAAGTCCCGCATGTAGAACAGGTTTTCGCCGGTGCAGATGCGCGTGGTAGTCGAGTCCTTGATCTGGCGCAGGCTCTTGGGCTCGTACATGTCAATTTCAAGCCAGAGCATGTCGAACTGCTCGAGAACCTTGGCAATGCGGAGTGCGCCCTCGGTCTTGAAGTGGAAGTTCAGGTCGAGATTGATGTCGATGTCGTCGCCGACGGCGTCCCGGAACGTGCCGATCAACTTTTCGACGTGGGGTACGAGCCACTTGGGAGCGTACTGGTCGGTGGAGCCGACTCCACCACTGAAGCCTCCTCCAAAGGTGGCATTCTGTCCGGGCATGAGGATGTTAGTCTTCAGGGCGGTG
Organism: Dehalococcoidia bacterium; assembly: GCA_021295915.1. Lineage (NCBI taxonomy): Bacteria > Bacillati > Chloroflexota > Dehalococcoidia > Dehalococcoidia bacterium. The sequence continues at coordinate 12,203 of JAGWBK010000025.1, read as the reverse complement.
AAGCCGCGTTCCTTGACCTCGTGACCCAGGTTGGTCACGGCCTCCCATGAGTCCATGGGCGGGGTGCCGAGGATGTCGTGATGCCTGATACGTGAACTGCCGCAGTGGGACCAGTACACTCGCACCTGCTCCCTGGTGGGACCTCCGAACAGCTCGACGACGGAGATGCCAAGCGACTTGGCCTTGATGTCTATGAAGGCGCAGTCGAGTCCGGCAATGGCCTTGGCCGCTATGCCACCGGGACTCTGGCGGGTGATGCGGTACATGTCCTGGAAGCGCATCTCGAAGGCCCTGGGGTCCTTGCCGATGAGGAGCGGCTTCATATCGCGAATGGTGCCCTCGATGCCGTGGGGCGATCGGCCGTCGCTGCACTCTCCCCAGCCGGTGATGCCCTCGTCCGTTTCGACTTTGACGAACATCCAGGGTCTCCAGCCAGCGTCAACGATGAAGGTCTCGACATTGGTGATTTTCATTGGTGAGTCCTCTCCAAGGATTCGGATTTCGGCTCGGATGATAACACAACGACCCCAGATTCATTGCCGCTCGTGACAGGCGGGTGACATAATGGGCACGCGCGGGCCCTACCCGGCCCGTGAAACTGACATTACACAGACCCAGAGCTTCTACACAGACAGGAGAGATACATGCCAAATCCGGTTGCTTTCTTTGAAATCGGCGGGAGAGACGCTTCACAACTGGGAGAGTTCTATAAGGACCTCTTCGGGTGGAACGTGCAGCCCTATGGGAAGTCAGGTGCAGGCACCGATTTCCATTATGTAGAGCCCCAGGATGGAGGAATCGGAGGCGGGATAATGCAGACCGCCGGCGAGATGCCTCCAAACTACGTTATGTTCTACGTGGGAGTGGAAGACCTTAAGGCGGCTTTGGAGAAGGTCGAGAGCCTTGGGGGCAAGACTGTCGTTCCGCCTATGCCTATCCCGAATGACATGGGTCAGATTGCGGTATTCATGGATCCTGCGGACAATGTCATTGGGCTGCACTCTTCGTAGCAATCTTGGGAATCTGATACGAGGAAGTGCCAATAGCAATAGAAGTGGAAGGCCACGAGGGATAGGAGTTCGAGATGACCAACCTAGACCAGGAACTCGCATTTGCACCGGCGACTGAGTTGCGCGAGCTTATCGCAAGCAGGCAGGTCACATCGGTAGAGCTTACCGAGATGTACCTGACTCGCATAGATAGTCTCGATGGACAGCTCAACTCATACCTGACGCTGACTCCTGACATTGCGCTCGCACAGGCTCGGCGTGCGGACGAAGCGACTGCGAGGGGTGAAACACTCGGGGCGCTCCACGGTCTTCCCGTCTCGCTCAAAGACCTGCAGATGACCAAGGGCGTTCGAACAACGGGCGGCTCTCTTGCATACAAAGACAGGGTGCCGGACGCGGATGCGGCCTGTGTCGAGAAGGTGCTCGGTGCAGGGGCAGTGATGTTGGGAAAGACCAATACTCCTGAGTTCGGACTACTCGGAGCTAACGAGAACCGATTGGGAGAGCCATGCCGTAACCCCTGGAACACCGAAAGGACGTCTGGGGGATCAAGTGGCGGTGCAGGCGCGGCTATAGCCGCTGGCCTGTGCGCACTGGCTACCGGCGGCGACGGTGGAGGTTCTATTCGCATTCCCGCAAGCTTCAATGGCATCTACGGGATCAAGCCGACGCAGGGCCGAATCTCAAGCTACACCGGTGTGGACGCCCCTCCGGCTGCGAATATCACCAGCCAGCAGGGTCCATTGACTCGGACCGTTGCAGATACAGCCCTTATGATGCAGGTCATGGCTGGATATGACCCGAGGGACTCAGGCTCGCTCAGGCAACCGGTACCTGACTTCATGGGTGCACTGGACCAGAGTATAGAGGGACTGCGAATCGGCTGGTCACCGGACTTCGGGTACCACCCGGCTGACGAGGAAGTTACGGTGGTATCTCAGGCCGGAGCCGAGGTGTTCGCTGAACTTGGGTGCAGCGTCGATGAGTCTGACCTGAGCCTCGACAATCCGTTTGACACCTGGATCGTCTTCTTCGCGGGGAATGGCTACGCGGTCAATGGGCACCTGCTGGACGACCCGGACGATCCGCTCACCTGGTATGGTCGCTGGGCGATCGAGTGGGGAGCGCGGTTGACGATGCCAGACTACATCCGCGCTCTGGGCGAACGAGACCGGATGGTCAACCAGTTCATGGACCAGTTCGACAAGTTCGATCTGCTGGTTTCCCCGACGATGCCTACGACCGCCTTCTCGACTGAGGAATACCCCCAGACCGTGGGCGGGCTGGAGCCGTACCCAATTCCGGCGTGGGGGTTCGTACCCTACACTCACCCGATCAACACGATCGGATTCACGGCGGCGAGCATACCGTGCGGGTTCGACTCAGACGGGATGCCTGTAGGGCTGCACATCATTGGCAAGCCGGGGGACGAAGAGACCGTGCTTGCGGCGTCTGCTGCCTTCGAGGCTGCGCGTCCCTGGGCCCATCTGAAACCTCAGGTATCATAGGGAGCTGCCTGCTAACAGGGGCAATCAGCGCTCAGTAGGCCAGGGTAACGGCCACTACGCCGCCAACGGTCATAACTATGGACAGAGTCTTAATGACCAGAATCTTGCGTTCGAGGGGCTCGTTCAGCACGTTTGATACACCGATGCTGAGGATGATTCCAAGTGCGAAGACGAACAGGGGGCGGGTTGCCATGACCGTAGATACCAGCGAGACGGGGCCTGAGTAGATCGCTCCCAGAAGGAAGGCGAGTGCTACGAACACCAGCGCGCCCTCCGTGAAGAGTATGAGGCCTACCGACGTGGGCCTTCGCAGAGTGTCGATCAAGTCTCTCATGCCCCTGGGCTTGATGGAAAACACCACACAAGCGGCGCCGTTCCCCAGAGCTCTCCAGAAGAAGAGAGTCCAGACGTCCATGCTGTCGGCGACCATCTTGCTGAAGACCTGGCTCAGTCCGAAACCCAAGCTTGCGAATATGAGGAGGGCGAAGGCGAACATCTGGCCACGTCCCCTGTCCCTTGCTCTAGCGGTCGGGCCGAGAGACATCAACGCCGCGCCGGCAACCGTGACGACTATGCCAACCCAGGCGAGCAAACCAACCTGTTCGCCAAGTAGGAAGAACGCCAGGACGGCGACGAAAATAGGGTACGTGGATGTGACCGGTATGACTCGCGAGACGTCCTGAGTGCCCATCACCCAGAACATGAGCACAAGGTACCCCCCTGATGTCAGACCGGAGACAATTGCTAGTACGATATGCTGGTTCGTGTACCCGGTCCACTCCACCCAAGGCAATATGACGACTGCCAGAATGAACTGAGTTAGGCCGACCATCACGATGAAGGTCCGAGGATTGGGAGTGAACCTGGCAATCAGAATCTTGTCCATCGCCGAGATAAAGGCGAAGGTGATTGTGCTGCCGAGGGAGAGAAGTACCCAAGTCATGAAATTGGGAATGTGGAATTGTGAATGGTGAGGTGGACGTGGTGCGGTGAAGGTGTAGCTCTAAACATTCGTGGGAAGCTTAGAATGTCGCGGCTTCGCCGAGGACGTCGCGGATCATCAGGCGGGAACGCTGGCTGTCTTTGATTCGCCGGTCGAGGTCGCCGGCGTCGCCCCAGATGTCCAGGATCCTGTTGGTCAGGCGCTGCTGCACGGCGGAGTGTGTGCCGTCGTTAGCGAGGTTGACGAACTCTCCAGGGTCGGTCTCGAGGTTGTAGAGCTCGAGGTCAGGGGTTGCAGCGTGGTGGCTGTAACAGAGCTTCCACCTGCCCTGTCTGAGCATTGCGCGAGGCCGGTCCGTGCCGTGCGCGAGGTGTTCTGAGAATGCTTCGTCTCGTTGCCCGACGGTTGCGCCTGTCATCTGTGGGAGCAGCGATGTACCGTCCAGGTTCATGACCGATTGTGATGCTTGGTCTGCGGACGCGATATCGAGAATCGTTGCCGTGGCATCTACCAGTGAGACTGCGCCTGTGAACCTCTGGCCTCCATCGATCACACTGGGCCACGAGATCTGGAGGGGTACCCTCGCTGACTGCTCGTAGAAGTTCATCTTTCGCCAGAGACCGTGCTCACCCAGGGATTCGCCGTGATCCGAGGTATGGATGACCACTGTATTGTCGGACATGCCTGCATCTTCGAGTGCGTCCAGCAGTCGTCCAATCTTGTCATCCAAATAAGTGATCAGTCCGTAGTAGGCGGCTCGAGCGGTACGGACCTCGTCCTCGGTGTAGCCGCTGAAGTTGAACGCCTGCATCAGTCGATTCGCAGCAGCGGGAAGATTGTCGAGGTGACCCGGAGGATTGTTAGGCAAGTCTGCGTACTCAGGCCAGTACAGGGAGAAGTACGGCTCGGGCACGATGAAGGGGAAGTGAGGGGCAACGAATCCGACGCATAGGGCCCAAAGTGAGTCCTGTCGGGCAGGATCACGCAAGTATGCTAAAGCTGCCTCTTCGATGGCGTCGTCTGCCTCGATCATTGGTCCGGTGCCCGCACGGGCTTCACTGACGCTTGGCCATGGCTCGTCCGATGTTGGAACGCCTTCTTCCCACAGGTAGATTGGGTGCAGGCCACCAGTGGAGAGACTGGCTTCGGAGTCGCCGCGGTGACCGCCGCCGTGGGGGTCGTATGCTAGCTGGTCTCGGAAGCCGTGAAGCTGGTCAGGTCCGATCAGGTGCATCTTGCCGGAGAGAGCCGAGTCGTATCCCATCGACCTGAGCAGGTATGGCCAGGTAGGTGCGTCAGAAGGCAAAGGCTTGGCGTTGTCCCATCCTTCGCATCTCGAAACGTAGCGACCTGTCATAAATGACAGCCGAGAGGGCACACAGAGTGGTGAGTTACAGTAGGCAGCGTCAAACGTTGCGCCTGATTCGGCGAGTCGCTCCATGTTCGGGGTCTGGACGAATGGGTGTCCGTAGGCTGACGACCACATTGGACCGTGCTCGTCGGACATTATCACCAGGAAGTTTGGTCGGTCGGTCACGGGGCCGTACCGTAGATTCGTTCAGGTACGACGATGATGGCGGCGCGGCTGTCGTCGATCATTGCCTGGTCGTACTCTTCCCAATTCGGGTGCTCCTGGCCTGAGGCAGACCGGTATATGCCCCGGAGAGCGTCACGGAGCTCGGTGTCGTCGGACTGACCTCGGCGCAGCACCACAGCATGGCCCTCAAGGACGACATATCCCCACCAGTCTGCCTTGGAGACCAGAAGAGAGCAACGGGTGTTACGAGCGAGGTTGTGGAGTTTCGCGCGGTCTTCGGTAGTCGTAAAGCCGGCACCGTCGCCATACGGGCCTACGGTGACTATGCTCATCTGGGCCGCACCGTCTCTGCGGAAGGTAGTCAGGACCGCCTGATGGTTTTCGGAAACGAACTCGGCCACGTTTTCAGGGAGCAATTGTCGGCCTCTCTACTATGCTAGGAAATCTATCTCATACAAGTCGTAGTGGGAGTGGTCCATGCCGAGACTCTTGTATGTCTGCTGCGCTCCTGTATTGGTGCGCTCAACATAGAGCCTGACGCCACAAAGTCCGTCGTCGGCCTCGGTGAGGGCAATCACATGATTGTGCATGGCGGTGTAGACACCCTGCCGCCGGTAGTTCGCGTCTACGAACACACTCTGAATCCACAAGAAAGTCGCGTTTCGCCAGTCGCTCCACTCGTAGGTGATTAGCAGGCTCCCGACCACGGTTCCGTCGACTTCGGCCACGATGTAGAAGCCCTTATCTGGAGAGGCGAACACCGCGGCGACCCCTGGGGTGACGAGGGACTCGTCCAGGGTCTTGCCCTCAGTTTCCAGGGCCATCGCCTGCTGGAACTCGATAATCCTTGGAGCGTCTTCGGGGCGAGCTTGACGGATCGAGGGGGTTGATCGGGCCAATTTGACCTCCAGGGTGAGTGTGTGCGAGCGAGCGGATTGTAACACAGGGCCTTTGCAGGTCACTGAATTGACCTGCCCATATCGCAGTGCTATCGTCCAGCCATTCACTGCCACCAATACACTCAGACTGTGAGGTTGTCATGCTGCCGAAGCCCGTAAAGGACGAGTTCAGGCGTTCGACATCAGTGTCGTCCGAGACTAATGTCTCGGTGCCTATGAGAGACGGGGTCGTGCTGCGGGCCGACGTTTACAGGCCATCGGGCGGTGGGCGTCACCCTACCCTGCTGCAACGAATTCCGTATGGGAAGCACTCACCACGTTACCGGAGCATGTATCTGGACCCCATGCGGGCTCTGGACCGAGGGTATGCGGTGGTGATTCAAGACGTACGGGGACGTCATGCCTCTGATGGTGAGTGGTACCCGTACGCTAACGAGGCGCTGGATGGGCACGACACGATAGACTGGATCGCTTCCCAGCCGTGGTCGGACGGCAGTGTTGGTATGTTCGGCATCTCGTATCACGGAGCGACCCAGTGGCTTGCAGCCACTGAGGGTCATCCGGCGTTGAAGGCAATCGTTCCAGGAGTGACTGCGGATTCCTACTACGATAGCTGGACGTACCTCGGAGGAGTCTTCCAGTTGTTCTGGCTAAGCGGCTGGGCGTCGGGGTTCGTGCTGGACGACTTCCCTCCCCGATCCGAGCGTTCGCCAGAGGCACGGGCGTTGCTGAGGGAGTGGCGACGAGACCCGTTTGCCATCGCGAACCACCTGCCGTTGAGCGACATGCCAGCCCTGAGAGAAGTGGGTGACTACTACTACGACTGGCTGGCACACCCGACATACGACGACTACTGGAAGTCGTTCGCACCGAGAGAGAAGTACGACAGGATCACGGTGCCCGCGCTGAACCAGGGGGGATGGTACGACGGGTTCATCAGGGCCACGCTCCGCAACTACGAGGACATGAAGGAGCAGGGTGGGAGCGATCTGGCTCGTTCACAGCAGCACCTGGTAGTGGGACCGTGGCTGCATCAGCCTCTTCCCGATCCATCTGCAGGCAGCGGGTACTTTGGGCCGTCTGCGTCCGGGGCTGCAATAGACTGGCACGGGATGCAACTGGCATGGTTCGATCGATGGCTGAGGCACGAAGACAACGGCGTCGATTCCGATCCAAGCGCTTACCTGTTCATCATGGGCGCTAACGAGTGGAGGGCAGAGGAGATATGGCCTCCACCGGACGCGGAGACGATGACTCTGTTCCTCCGCAGCGGTGGAAGAGCAAACACCCTGAATGGAGATGGGGCACTATCAGCCGATCCTCCAGCCTCAGGTGAGTCCGCCGATCACTACCTGTACAACCCAGCGAATCCGGTGCCGACGGTTGGGGGCGCTCACCTTGGCGGCGTGCCTACGATCTTCGAAGTAGGCGTGCAGGACCAGCGTGGGGTCGAGTCGCGAGGGGATGTTCTCGTATACACGTCTGAACCGCTGGAAAGAGAAACTGAGGTCACAGGGTATGTCACACTCGATCTATGGGCGGTGACAACGGCCGCCGATACCGACTGGACAGCCAAGCTCGTGGACGTTCACCCTGACGGGAGCGCGCAAAACGTATGCGACGGTATCCTCAGGGCCAGCTACAGGGACTCGCTAGAGTCGCCATCACCAATTCAGGCAGACGAAGTGCATCGGTACCAAGTGGACGTTGGACCAACGGCGATGCTGTTCCGCAAAGGTCATCAGATCAGGCTGGAGGTGTCTTCCAGCAACTTCCCGGCGTACGCAAGGTACACAGGGTCGCCGCATGACCAGTCGAATGATATGAGTCCGTCAACACAGACCGTGCTCCACGATGCCGACCACCCATCTGCTCTGCTGCTGCCGGTGGTGAACAGGTAGCTTAGGACTAGTCCGTCGAAGTGTAGTCTGCCACGCTGGTCGGGATCAGACGAAAGATCACTACTCCGGGGTTGTCCTCGCGATAGCCCTCGGCGAAGTGGCGTCCCTCTTCCTCTCCATAATAGCGTGTAGCCATCGATAGGACGAGGTCGTAGAGGGGTCTGTCGACCTCTTCTATAGTGCCGTCGACGATGACCGATTTGTAAGGCGGCTCGCGCCAGTCAACGCAGAGTGAGGTGTGTGGATCTCTTAGTAGGTTGCGCCACTTCAGAGTGCCACGTCCGGTGAAGAAGTAGGCGGCTCCGTCTTCCCACTGGTACCAGATCGGCGCAGATCGGGGCCGACCCTGAGTGTCGATAGTGCTGATGACGCCGACCAGGGTCTGGGAGAGGAATTCGTTGATGTGGGGGCTTACGGCTGTCGTCAAGTAACTGTTCCTTCAGGATAAATTAGCTGGTGTCATGAACTCACAAGTCGGACCATTCGAACGGCTGAGACGCAGATCCAAGGTGACCAAGGGACAGTTGGTAGACTCCGCAAGTGCCACGTACCATGCATCATAGGCCGTCAGATTGTGCCGAAGCTGCCAAATTCGATCAGCGAAGGGGGAGAAGGGATGCAACTCGATATCGTGTTCGACCAGATCTCGATGGGCCGCAAAGGCTGCAGATTCTGCCACCTCGCCGATTCGTTCAATTCGGCAGATAATGTTGCTGGACTCCGCGAGGAGCAGTTCGGGTCCTAACACGGGACCATCGGACAGCGCGCCTCGCGCCCACGTGCCGTCAGGTCCTTGGTCGATTAGAAACGCAACAAGAGCCGATGAATCAACTACCGCAGTCATCGCCGATCAGCGTCACGCGCTTCCAGAATGGCAGAAGCAGGGACGTGGATTCCTGACTCTTCGACCCGCCTGCGAACCCTCTTGACCCACTCCTCGGTAGAGTGTCCCGACAACTCATCATTCTGTATGGACGCGATTCTCTTCAGTTCACAGCGAATGTAGTCTTCGAGGGACTGGCCGCGTCGCCCCGCGCGAGCTTCCAACTCATCACGGATATCTTCTGGAACGTCTTCGATTGTTATGTCGACTGGCATGACTTCATTGTTCCAGAGGTCCCAGCATATCGCAAACTACAGGTTCACCAGTGGTGAACTCTTCATACTTCTTCAGTCCGCGGCTTGGGCCGACTCCAGTTCCAATCTTGGTAGGACTCCCCTCAGATAGTCACCCGTCTGGGAATGGTCCATCGCCGCGAGATCTTCCGGGGTGCCCTGGGCGATCATGTCGCCGCCCTTGTCGCCGGCTCCGGGGCCTAGGTCTATGAGCCAGTCGGCGCTCTTGATGAGGTCGAGGTGGTGTTCGATCAGGACAACGCTGTTTCCGGCGTCCACCAGGCGATGCAGTACACGCATCAGGTGGGAGCAATCCTCGAAGGAAAGGCCCGTGGTGGGCTCGTCGAGTATGTACAGGGTCTGTCCAGTGGCACGCTTCGACAGCTCGGTCGAAAGCTTGACGCGCTGGGCCTCACCGCCACTGAGTTGTGTGGCCGGCTGTCCGAGACGGATGTAGCCGAGGCCTACGTCGTACATCGTCTGGAGCTTGCGCTTAACACGTGGGATGTTCTCAAAATGCTCAAGTGCCTCGGTGACCGTCATGTTCAGGACCTCGGCGACACTCGCGCCCTTCCACTCGATCTCGAGGGCTTCACGGTTGTAGCGGGCTCCTGAACAGACCTCGCACGGGACGGTCACGTCCGGAAGGAACTGCATCTCTATGTTGATATAGCCGTCGCCGGTGCACGCCTCGCACCTGCCTCCCTTAACATTGAAGGAGAAGCGGCCGGGCTTGTAGCCGCGAGTGCGTGCTTCGGGGACTGTGGCGAAGAGTTCCCTAATTGGAGTGAATGTTCCGGTGTAAGTCGCGGGGTTCGACCTCGGAGTGCGGCCGATTGGCGACTGGTCTATGTTGACGACCTTGTCTATGTTCTCGATGCCCTCTATAGAGTCGCAGTCTCCGGGGCGCTCGCGGGAGCGATAGAGGGTCTGTGCGAGCTTCTTGTACAGAATCTCGTATATGAGCGTGCTCTTTCCTGAGCCGGATACTCCTGTAATGCAGACCAACTGGCCCAGGGGGATCTCTACATCTATGTCCCTGAGGTTGTTCTGCCGGGCGCCCTTGATAGTGATCGACCTGCCATTGCCGGGCCTGCGTTCGGTGGGTACCGGGATCTGCTTTGTTCCCCCCAAGTACTGACCTGTGAGTGACTCCGGTGCCTCGATGATCGCGTCGACAGGGCCCTCGGCAACGATGTGTCCGCCGTGCTCGCCAGCACCCGGTCCAAGGTCGACGATGTGGTCCGCTGCGCGCATGATCGCTTCGTCATGCTCGACTATCAGCACGGTGTTGCCGATGTCTCTCAGATTCTGGAGGGTACGAATGAGACGGTGATCGTCTGCCGGGTGCAGTCCAATGGAGGGCTCGTCGCACACGTAGAGGACGCCCATCAGACCGGACCCGATCTGTGTCGCGAGCCGTATTCGCTGTGCCTCCCCACCGCTCAATGTCGAGGCGGTCCGGGAGAGGGTGAGGTAGTCGAGGCCGATGTTGAGCAGGAACCTGAGTCTTGCTTCTATCTCTTTCAGTATCTGCTCTCCAATGGCCTTCTCGCGCTCTGTTAACAGGTCTTCGGGCTTTGTGCCGTTAACAGACGGAGCTTCACCAGAGATGACATTGACCCACTCCAACGCCTGTGAGATGGAGCTGTCCGTCATGGAGGTTATGTTCGATCCGCCTATGGTGACTGCGAGAGCCTCCGGTCTTAGCTTCTGGCCTGCGCAGTCGGCACATGGACGGGCCGACATGTATCTTTCGATCTCCTGCCTGACATGATCGGACTCGGTTTCCATGTATCGGCGTTCGAGGTTGTTCAGGACGCCCTCGAAGCGAGTGTCCCAGCGGTAGGTGCGGCCGCGCTGCGTGCGGTGGGTAATACGAATGCGCTTGCGGCCGGTTCCACGTAGGAGCGCGTTCAGCTGCTTCTTCGTGAACTTCTCGATCGGATCGTCCACCTCGAATCCGAACTCCTTACCGAGAGATTCAAGCTGGCTCAAGTTCCACGAAGCTACTGTACCGGTACGGGACCAAGGTTCTATCGCGCCCCCGACGATGCTCTTCTTCTTGTCTGGAATAGCGAGGTCGGGGTCGACTTCGAGTTTGTAGCCGAGTCCGGTGCAAGTTGAACAAGCGCCATGTGGGTTGTTGAAGCTGAAGGTGCGTGGCTCCAGCTCTCCCATACTTATGCCGCAGTGGACACATGCGAAGTGCTCTGAGAAGAGCATCTCATCCTCGCCTGCCACGTCAACGAGGACTGTACCGCCCGCCATTCGGAGAGCGGTTTCGACGGAATCGGTGACGCGACCTACGTCTGCACTGTCCCCGGAGACGAGACGGTCTACTACGATCTCGATGGTGTGCCACTTCTGCTTGTCGAGGTCGAACTGCTCGCTGAGGTCGTGGACCTCGCCGTTCACGCGCACCCTGACGAATCCGGCCGCGCGCGCGTTCTCAAACACTTCCTTGTGCTCGCCCTTGCGTCGCCTGATCATGGGCGCGAGGATCTGCAGCCTTGTCCTGTCGGGCAGCCCGAGTACAGAGTCGACTATCTGCTGGACGGTCTGCCGCTCGACCGGGCGTCCGCACTTGTAGCAGTGGGGGCGCCCCACCCTCGCGAACAGCAGCCTGAGGTAGTCGTAGATCTCGGTGACTGTACCCACCGTGGAGCGCGGGTTGTGGGACACGCCCTTCTGGTCGATGGAGATGGCGGGCGACAGCCCCTCTATGTACTCGACGTCCGGCTTGTCCATCCTGCCAAGGAACTGGCGGGCATAGGCCGACAGAGACTCTACGTAGCGTCGCTGTCCCTCCGCGTAGATGGTGTCGAATGCAAGAGAGCTCTTGCCCGAGCCGGAGACGCCTGTGATAACCACAAGCTTGTTGCGCGGAATGGTGACATCGACGTTCTTGAGGTTGTGCTCGCGTGCTCCGCGAACAACTATGTTTTCAAGGGGCATAGTTTGAGAGCGTCCTCCTATGGCGGGTTTGAGGATGCAATGGCGGCCTATGCAGAGCCTGATTCGCAACCTAGATTCTAGCATCGGAGGGACGACTGTGTAAGGTTGCTGTGACCTGTCCTCACCTGAGTGTGCAGGCAATTAGCGGACTTTATGCCGTCTACGATTGACGATACTCAAAGCTGAGATTAGACTAGGCTCCAAGCTTGGTGTCTATCTACATAGGGATCAGGTTTCCTTAACAGCGGTAGAAGCGGAGGAGGAGTCAAATGTCCAACAGAGAGGACATCGCACTGATGGCGCACCTGATGCGTCGCGCAGGGTTCGGAGC
>JAGWBK010000024.1 GCA_021295915.1 Dehalococcoidia bacterium | reverse complement strand
CACTGAGGCGACCTACCGCAGCCTAACTAACATCAACAGGATGACCAACTCTTACACCACGTCCGGGGACCTGACCAATCGAGCGCCAGTGCCGAGATGGTCTTCTGCCTGGCCTTTTCGCTGACCTGTGAGCCGTTGAAGTAGCGGGAGGCGGTCCGGTCTCCCCGAGCAACCCTCCAGCCCAAGACGGCGGGCACAGAAGCCAAGGGCCCGTCCGCTCAGGGGAGGACGGAATGTACGCGATCTTTCAGAACGCTTGGTCATTGCAGTATGCAGGGGCCGGGCGTCACGATACCAAGCCCGACCCCTGAGATTACCGGCCCTTCCGGACGGCCGCGCTCTGAGCGCGCGAATCGAAGCTCCCCTTCGAGACCTTGCCTCCACCCGATCGCGATGCCGCTGACTGGATCCTGGAGGCCGCCTTCGAGGTCATGCCTCCCTTGCCGCCTCTGCCGCCTGATCTGCCTTTAGCCATATCTGCACCTCCTTGAATGTCCTGGGGTAAATCCCCACCGGCATGATAGAAACAGTGCGGGGAGTCGACAACCCAAGTTGCGTGGACAAAACCGGATTCAAGGGCTGACCATCGCAGTACGGGAGGTGCGAGGCCGCCAGAAACGCTTCTCGTAGCACAGGGATGGCCGGGACTTCGTTTGCAGGGGCACGGCCCAGGTCAGGTTGCCCTCAGAAATCGGCTCTACGGGCTCCTGTGAACAGGTTTTCAGGGGGCCTGCCCGAAATCGCCTCCCGGATGGCCCGGAAAGTATCATCGCAGTTGACGCGGGTCATCAAGGGTGGAGGAGATCCCCGCAGATGTGATCGGGTCACAACCGCCCGGAGGCTGCATCAGGAACACACCGAAGAGGACCGCAGCAAGGACTCCTGCCGCCGCACCCTTCAATCAGTCAGCGCAGGCTGGATGATTGAAGGGTTGTCTCGGGGCCGAGCCTGAGGAGGCGACTTCTGACATTCAATAGTCCCTCCAATCGAGAGCGACATGGAGCGACTGTTCCGACCTCTTGTGAATCATCTCGTAGACAGACGCGATGTTTTCAGCCGGGACGACGTGAGTCACGAGTCTGTCCACCTGCAGGCTATCTTCGACCAGAAGCTGAATGAGAAGTTCAGTGTTTCGCCGAGTGTTCCATCGCAGCACGTGTGGGGGTGCTTCGTCACCGAGACCGCCGGCACGCGACGGCAGGAGGTCCAACTCCTTGTACAGCAGGTCTTCAGCGAGTTCTATCGATATGGGCTGAAGATGCCATCCGACGATTACTACCCTGGCTCCGTATCGTCCGAGCGCGAGCGCCACGGGAACCGCTGAGGAGACGCCGGCGGTCTCCAGTACCACGTCGGCTCCGGACTCGGTGTAGTCCATGATCTGCTGGGCTGGATCGCCTGAGCTGGGGTCAATTACATGGTCAGCACCCAGTTCTCGGGCAACCTCGAGACGCCACGGATCTATGTCTACAGCTATGGTAGAGGCCGCTCCGGCGAGACGTGCGTGCTGGATGGCGAGCTGTCCCATCAGCCCCATACCGACAACGGCAACGCTCTCCCCAAACTCGATTTTGCCCCTGCGGACGCCGTGCAAAGCAACCCGCGCGACGGACAGTAGGGATGCCTGCTCATCGGTGAGGTCGTCGGGCAACCTGAAGCAGCGGCTGGTGTTGGCCACGGTGATCTCCGAGTGACTGCCGCCTGTGAAGACGCGGTCTCCGACCTCGAAGCCTGTTACTTCCGGGTTGCGGTGCACCACGGTGCCGAGCGCCTGGTATCCGGGCACGAACGGATAGGCGAACTGCTCTCCCCAGCGTCGCCTGACGAGGTCGGGGTTGGTCCCACGATACAGGTTCATTTCAGTCCCGGCGCTGATCCCCGAAAGCGTAGTGCGGACCACAATCTGTCCGGGTTCTGGTTCAGGCGTCTCGGCCTGTTCGACGACCACCCTGTAGGGTTCCCTGATCACCACTGTTCTCATGTCGTCGAAGGACCTACTCGATCTGGATTCGAGGGTCGAGAGCGTCTCGTATCCCGTCGCCAACGAAGTTGACCGCAAGCACGGTCAGCGCGATAGCCAGACCGGGAGGAATCCACAGCCATGGCTCGTTCTGGATGACGTGGATCGATTGGGCAGCGGTCATCATGTTGCCCCACGTGGGCGTGGGGATCTGGACACCGAGCCCAAGGAAGTTCAGCGCTGCCTCGATGAGTATTGCACTGGCAAGGCCAAGTGTTCCGGCAACTGCCACGTACGGCATGGTGGCAGGCAGGATGTGCGAGGACAGGATGCGCCAGTCGCTCGCGCCAAGTGCCTCTGCGGCGGTCACATACTCCATCTCACGTATCATCAACACCTGACCCCGGACAAGACGCGCGATTCCCGTCCAGCCGAGGATGCCGATAATCCACATGATATTGAAGACGCTGCCGCCGATGATGGACACCAGGATTATCAGCGCGAACAGCTGCGGGAAGGTCATGACCAGTTCGGTGAAGCGCATCAACACATTGTCGATCCATCCGCCAAAGTAACCCGAAACCAGCCCAATAGTGGACCCAATGAACACGCCGATTAACAGGGCGCACGCTGCGATGACGAGAGTCACCCTGGAACCGAACAGCAGCCTGGCCCATACGTCACGCCCGGCAGAATCTGTCCCAAGCAGGTGATTCAGGCTGGGAGGGTCCTTGATCTGGTCCAGATCAACGTAATTGGGGTCGTGAAAAGAGAGGAGCGGCGCGAAGATCGAGCCGAAGGCGAACACGGCCAGGATCGCAATGCCGAGCAGTGAAAGACGGTGTCGGCGAAAACGCACCCACATCCCACGGCCGGACCGCCGAGTAATCTCATCGACTTCTCTCTCTGGGGTCAGCTCAAGTGCCATGTCTACCTATCACTGGCGTTTCTGTTACGCATCGTCGTAGCGGATTCTTGGGTCGGCGTAGGCGTACAGGACATCCGCCATCAGGTTGGAAACCAGGACCAGAGTCGAAAGGAACAGTGTCAGCGCCATCAGCACGGGGTAGTCACGTTGGTGGATCGCATCGACCGAGAGCTGCCCCAGGCCCGGCCATGAAAAGACCACCTCAATCACGACCGCGCCGCCCAGCAACAGGGGCAGCCTGAGACTTGTGATCGTGATGATGGGCAGCACCGCGTTCCTGAATGCGTGTCTGCCCATTACCACCCATTCATCGAGGCCCTTCGATCGGGCTGTGCGAACGTAGTCAGCGCCCAGCACGTCAAGCATCGCGGTACGAGCGTATCGCGTGTTGGTCGCCACCAGGTCAATCGACAGAACAGCCGCAGGCAGTAAGGTGTGCCGCAGGTTATCCCCGACCTTGTTCAACAGAGGCAGGTCGGGCTCTCCACTCGACATTCCAAACACTGGCAACACAGGCCAGAGCAGCCCGAAGACCAACAACGCAACCAAACCGAAGAAGAAAGTCGGGATCGACAGTCCGATGAGAGAGAGCACACTGAGGGTATAGTCCCACACGCTGTACTGTCGCAACGCGGAGATCACCCCGAATCCAACTCCAACGAGGAGTGAGATCAATAGTGCGACACCTGTCAGCTCGATCGTTGGCAACAGGCGCGGAAGGACCCGGTCCAGCACCGGCTGCTTCGTGAAGTAGGAGTACCCGAAGTTCCCTGTGAGCAGTTCCTTCACCCATACGGCGTAGCGAACGGGGACTGGTCTGTCCAGTCCGAGCGCGCGGCGCATGCGCTCTAGGTCCTCCTCGCGGAGCTGGTCTTCGGGACTGATGAGGGCGTTTATCGGGTCTCCGGGAGCGAGGTTCGCGACTACAAAAGTAATCATCGTGATGCCAAAGAGCATCGGCACAAACAGTGCTAGGCGTCGGAGAAGATAAGAGGCCAATGCCGAATTCCCTCAGAGCGGCTGGCTGACTCGCGCGTCGGGGCGTATAGAACCGTCTCAACTTCAGAGTCTTGCAGTTCGCTCCCGGTGTTTTCTATGCGAATCGGTGGGTCAAGGACTACCCGGCGATTACGCAGACGCTGATTGCAACGTCATCGCGGGCAGTCCCAATAGGATCTGCAGGTTGTCTATTCCGTCAGTTCAGGTCCCACTGTTCGATGTGGTACTTCTGCCAGTCAGAGTGTCCGAGATACGCCGGCCCTATGGGCACCGTCGCGAAGCTCTTGGCCTCCGGCAGCATATCGAAGAACGGAATGCTGAACTTCTTGTCTATGATCCACCACTGGTTCAGCAGATGCACGGGCGCAAGCGGCAGCTCCGTCAGCATCTCCTCATTGATCTCCTGGTAGATCATCGCGCGCTCTTCGACATCGATCGAGCGCTTGCCCCTGTCGATCTTCTCATCTAGAACGGGGTTCGCGTATCCCATCGCGTTCCTGGAGCCGCTCCTCAGGTGGAAGCTCAGGAATCCGTCAGGATCCGGGAAGACGCCGAACGTCACTCGAATCATGTCCCACTCATAGGTCTCGTAGAACGTCTCGACCCAGAGCGACAGCTCTACCTCGTGGAACTTGATCTTGATGCCGACCTCAGCGAGCATCTGCTGCTCGGCCGCGAGCATTGCCCTGGCCTCTTCGCTGGTTACCGTGATGATCGTCACGCCGATCTCAGTGTTGGAGTCCCAGCCGGAATCAGCGATGAGCTGCCTGGCCTTATCAGGATCGTATGGGTATTTCTGCGACCAGTCAGGCAGCTGGTACCAGTCATGCACCAGGAACGAGTTGTAGATCAGCCCGTTGCCCTGAGCGAAGGTGTCTACCAACTTCTGGCGGTCTAGCGCGTGCAGGAATGCCTGGCGCATCATGTCGTTGTTGAGATGCTCCATCCTCGAGTTGAAGGCGTAAGAGATCAGCGTCGTACCGCGCGAGGCGGCGACGGTGAATCGCGGGTCCTGGATAAACGCCTGGAACTGCTCAGTGGAAGCGTTCTCGCCGCCATCGAAGATCGGCATGTGGATCTCGCCACGCTGCAGCGCGATCTGCACGGCGTCTGGCGACTTGATAATCGACAAGATCTCGCGGTCTATGTTCGGCCTGCCGAAGTAGTACTCGGGATTGGCCTCGAACTCGATTCGCTGGTCAGGAATGTAGCTGACGAACTTGAACGGCCCCGAACCCAACGGCGAGTCGAAGAAGAACTTCTCATTCGCCAGCTCTGAAGGCGGAACGTCGCCGAGAATGTGCTTGGGAAGGATGGGGTAGATGGTCTGCTGCAGGAACAGGATGTTGGGGAACTCCTGCTCGAAACGTATTGTGTAGTCGTCTTCGACCACTATGCCCGCAACGGACTCAGCCTCGCCCTTGGTGTATGCCTCGCCTCCCTTGATCAGCGCGAGCACACCTGTACGCTTCGAACCGGTCTCTCCGTTCAGGTACATGTGGTAGGACCACGCCACGTCGTGGGCGGTGACCGGAGTGCCGTCGTGCCACTGCGCATTCTTGCGCAGGTGGAAAGTCACGTACGAGCCGTCCATTGCCGTGTCCCAACGCTCAGCCAGGTCGGGGGACATCTTCTGCCCTTCCGGATCGGCCATTGTGAGGGACGAGTAGATGTGGTTGAACACCCAGCCCTGTGTGCGGCTGACTGCTATGAGCGGGTTGAAGTTAGGCGGCGCTGCGTTGGTGGAGATCTTCAAGACCTTCTCTTCACCATCCGCACGTTCCATCGCCGCAGCCTCGACTGCCTTGGACGCAGCCATCGCCGCCGCTTCGGATGCGGCTTCCGACGCAGCCATCGCCGCGCTCTCGGATGCACCCATGACTGCACTCTGGACCAGCTCCTCGACCTCCGCGGCAGTGACGCCCGGCTGGGAAGCGGCCGCTGAGTCTGCCACGGCCTTGCTCACCAATGACTGGATCTCTTCCCTGGTGGCTCCGGGTGTGACGGATGCCTCGACGGCGCTTTCAACCATCGCCCTGATGTCCGCAGGACTAGCAGTTTCAGGCGTGGCGGCCTTTACGGCGGCCTCAACCATCGCCTGGATCTCTTGTGGCGACATCTCATCGGAGCCGCCCTCGGCAACAGCCTGTGCGACTGCGGATGAGACTGCATCCTCTACGGCTGACGAGACCGCGCTCGAAACCGCCGACTCGATTGCGGACGAAAGTGCCGCCGTATCGATTTCCGGTGCGGGAGCGGGAGCAGGTGACTCCTCAGCGGAACACGCCACAACGCCCAAAAGAAAAGCCGCTACTAGAGCGGCAAACAATATGGCGGACTTTCCATACCAACTCTTGACCGTAAACATGGTCCCCCTCTCCATCATCCTCTTACTTTCAAGGTGCTCTTCACCCCGATTCTCCGAGGTAGATGTCCCGCAGAGACTATAACGGGCACCTGTGGTTGTCAATCTTGGAGTCTGTTTGCTGACAGATGCCACCCGTTTACAGCAGGCGGATACCCAACAGACTTTCGGTCACATTCCGTTGCCACTTTGGGGGCTGCGGCGCCTTTGTAGCCACCTGGTGAATGGTGAGATAGACTAGCGGCCAGACCCCGATTTCACTGTTTAGAGGGTACTTGCGCAGAAGGCGCTTCGAATGCCACGGGAGGCGGACAATGGGAACGAGAATGAAGGACAGGTCCATTATTGTCACTGGCGGGAGCAAGGGACTCGGACGGGGCATAGCGCAGGTATTTGCCAGCGAAGGGGCCAAAGTCCTAGTCGTAGCAAGAGGTGTAGAGGCTGGAGAAAACACCGTCCGGGAGATTACGGACGCGGGTGGCACGGCGTCTTTCTTCGGTGCCGACGTCAGTAACAGCGATGACGTCCAAGCGATGGCTCAAGCGGCAACAGAACGTCATGGAGGAATCGACATAATTTGCTGCAACGCCGGAATATTTCCGTCGTCTCCACTTGCCGAGTTGTCGGAGTCCGAGTGGGATACGGTCAATTCAGTCAATCTCAAGGGAGCCTTTCTGTGCGTGAGTGCGTGTCTTCCCGAGATAAAGAAGAGCGACCAGGGCCGAGTTCTCCTCACTTCGTCCATAACGGGACCCATAACCGGGTATACAGGCTGGTCACACTACGGTGCGACTAAGGCGGGGATGCTCGGCTTCATGCGCACGGCGGCCGTCGAGCTTGCCAGGGACGGCATCACGGTCAATTCGGTCATGCCCGGCAACATCATGACCGAAGGGCTGGACGACCTTGGCGAGGAGTACCTCAGCCAGATGGCACAGGCCATCCCTCTGGGAAAGATCGGTGACCCTGAAGACGTCGCCTACGCAATGCTGTTCCTGGCTTCGGACGAGGCCAAGTTCATCACCGGCCAGACGCTGATCGTGGACGGTGGCCAGACGATACCCGAGTCCATCGACGCGATGTAGCCCACGCATCCTGAAGTCGAACCTTGCGACCGGCAGCGTCTATCCGACCCATCTGCCAGGCACGTTTTACCTGTATGTCTGTACTTACGTTCAGGTAAGTGTATTTCTGGAATCCTTTTACAACCGCGGTGCAACGGTTTACAATACGCGTCACCTAAACCGGACCGCCTAGGGGGCTTCATATACCGGAGTTCACGAGTGAGAAGGCAAGCGCCGCGGATGCGGGAGGAGTTGTGGGAATATGATGAAAATATCCGTCGTTCTGATTCTGTTAGGAGTTGCGGTCCTGGCGCTTGTCGCATGCAGTGCGGATGAGCCGGAACCTGCGCCCGCGCCTGCTCCGGCAGCACCTGCTCCCGCTCCTACAGCTGCCCCGGCTCCTGCGCCTACAACCGCACCCGCCCCTGCCCCGGATGCGGGCCCTAAGACCGGAGGGCAGCTCAGAGTCACGAGCCAGGCCAGCATACCCTCGCTAGATGGTGTATTCAGCGGTGCCTATGTGACGGCAGCTCTTGCGGTACACCTTACGCACCGGCTGTTTGAGTGGAACAATGACCTGGAAGCCAAACCCATGCTGGTCAAATCCTTCGATCTCAGTTCCGACGGCCTTTCGTGGTCTTTCGAATTGCGAGACGGCCTCACGTTCCATGACGGCTCGGCCTTGGACACCGACGATGTGATCCCATCGCTGGAGCGGCAGATGAGCAACTTCCACTTCGCACCAAAGCTTCTCAAGAGCGAGTTCGCCGCAGATCCGGCGTTCGAGAAAGTTGACAGCTATAACTTTAAGCTGAACCTTCGCGAACCCTTCGGGCAAGTCCCAACGACGTTCGCGGCCCCGTGGGGAGGTGGACCAATTATCCCATCTGAAATGGCGGCCACCGTGGCACAGGAGGCGACACCTCAGTTCCTGGGTTCCGGACCGTACAAGTTCAAACAGTGGGACCAGGGCGACAAAATCATCCTCGAGCGCTTCCCAGACTACAAAGCGATAGGCACTCCCGGAAGCTATCTGGCTGATGTGCATAATGCCTATCTCGATGAAGTCGTCTGGCTGGAGATACCGGACGAAGAGACCAAGATGGCAGGGCTGGAGTCCGGTCAGTGGGACATCGTCGACGGTGCGTCGCTGGACTTCTACCAGCGCGCAAAGAACAACGACGACATTTACGTGCCCATCTACAAGCCTGGACACAGGTCGGGCATAAACATCAACCACAACGTCCATCCTTTCGACAAGAAAGAGGCGAGACAGGCCCTTTATGCAGGCCTGGACATAGCAGCAATCATGGCGGCGATGGGAGATCCTGAGCTGTGGAACATGTGCGCAGCGCTGTACCATTGCAACACTCCGCTTGAGACGTTCGTTGGTGAAGATGTTTACAACGAGGTCGACATCGAGAAGGCTAAGCGCCTGCTAAAAGAGGCCGGATACAACGGTGAGCCTATCCAACTCTTCAATCCGACAGACTATGCGACAATCACACCGATCGGCCTAGCTCTGAAGCCCATGCTGGAGGAGATCGGGTTTGTCGTCGATATGCCTGCTCAGGACTGGGCTACCATGATCGCCAATTCGAAGAAGCGTGAGTATGCTCTGTTTACGACATGGAATGCCCACTGGTCAGAGAGTGGGGACCCCATACGTATGGCATTCCTGTGGCCCGGCGACCCTGAAGATCCG
This sequence comes from Dehalococcoidia bacterium, assembly GCA_021295915.1. Taxonomy (NCBI): domain Bacteria; kingdom Bacillati; phylum Chloroflexota; class Dehalococcoidia; species Dehalococcoidia bacterium. The sequence goes on along the minus strand of JAGWBK010000024.1, from coordinate 12,949 downwards.
TCGTACCGCATCGACAGGCCCAACGACGAGAACTACAAACGAATGATCATCGAATATGCGAAGGCCACAACACACGAAGAGGCCATGGCCAGGGTTGAGGAAATACAGGAGTACTGGTACGAGAACGTTCCTCTCATATACTTGGGAGAGTGGTTCTCGATCTTCCCGGCCCGCAACTATGTGAAGAACTTTGACGTCAAGGCATTTCCGATCTATACAAACGTATGGCTCGACAAGTAGTGGGTACCCCTTATAGTTAAACTGAACCAGTTACGCCGCTCAGCGCGCAGATTGACCGCGCCAAGCGGCGTTGTCTTTAGCATCCCAGGTAAGTCATGCAGGGTTACATTCTAAGGCGCATACTGGCGACAATCCCCGTGATGCTGATCGTGGCAGTGCTTGTCTTCGTGCTGCTTCAGATCGCCCCGGGGGACCCCGCCGACCTGCTCTCAAACGAGAACACGCCTGAGGATCAGGTCCAGAAGATCCGTGAGAGGATGGGTCTGGACAGGCCAATTCCAGTCCAACTCTTCTTCTGGCTGCGCAACCTGCTGCAGGGTGACCTTGGAAATTCGGTCTTCTCCAACAAGCCTGTTACCGGCCTGTTGGCACAGAGGGCCATACCGACCGTCTCACTGGCTGTCCTGATCGAGATTGTCGCAATAGGATTGGGGGTCCCCCTGGGAACCATCGCAGCGTGGAAGCAGGGAAGCCTGTTCGACAGGGCCATAATGGTCTTCGCGTCCCTGAGCTTTGCAGTCCCGGGGTTCTTCCTCGGGTTCATCGTGATATGGGTGTTCGCGCTGAAGTTCCCAATCCTCCCTGCCGGGGGCTATGTGCCTCCCAGCGAGGACCTGTTCACGTTCTTCAAGCACCTGATCCTGCCTTCGGTTGCCGCGGGTCTGATAGTCATGGCACTCATTACGAGAATGACCAGATCGAGCGTCCTGGAGGTGCTGAGAGAAGACTACGTGCGTACGGCACGTGCGAAGGGTTTGAGCGAGAATACAGTGCTCATACGCCACTCATTGAAGAACGCGGCGCTGCCGATCATCACGGTAATTGGACTGGGACTGGCGGGGCTCCTATCGGGCGTAGTTGTGATTGAGCAGGTGTTCGCCATTCCCGGTTTCGGTCGGCTGATGGTAGACGGCATCGTCAAACGAGACTACCCGATCATCCAGGGCGCGATTCTCGTCACCGCAGCCATCTTTGTGCTCGTCAACTTGCTTATCGACGCGTCCTACGCGCTCTTCGATCCCAAGATCAGATACTGATGTCCAGTCAGCAAACCGGCATACAGACAGAACTGGCACAAGCTGGGCCTCGCTCTCGCACTACCCAGATTCTCAGAGCGATGCGCAGGGCGACCAGACAGAACCCAACAATGGCTGCCGGGATCGTGGTTGTCGTATTCATGACTATCATCTCGCTGGCGGCCCCGATACTTTTCACTACCGACCCATACAAAGGCTGGCCCCCCGACAGATTGCAGCCTCCGACTGCTCAGCACTGGTTCGGCACCGACTTCATAGGCCGCGACGTCTATTCGCGAGCCATATACGGGGGAAGAATCTCCATGTTGGTCGGCTTTTCCGTGGCGGCCATAAGCATAGCCGCGGCCACTCTAATAGGACTTCTGGCTGGTTTCTTCCGCATAGTGGATGCCATCCTGATGAGAATAATGGATGGCATAATGGCAATACCGATTATTCTGCTCGCCATAGCTCTCATGGCACTGCTTGGAGGCAGCGTGCAGAACGTCATCTTCGGACTGTCCTTCGTCATCATGCCGAGGGCGGCCCGCGTGATGCGGGCATCGGTTTTGACCCTGAAGGAAGAGATGTTCGTCGATGCGGCAACCAGCCTTGGGGCAAGCACGCCGAGAATCCTGTTCAGACACATCATGCCCAATGCGCTCGCGCCCATGATCGTGCTGGCCACATTTGTATGCGCGGACGCAATTCTGATCGAGGCGATCCTGAGCTTCCTTGGCGCCGGCACTCCGCCTGAGACACCGAGCTGGGGAACCATGATGTCGGAGGCGCGCAGGGCCATCTCAGTTGCTGTCTGGGTGATTGCGTTTCCCGGCCTCTTCCTGAGCATCACGGTGCTGGGCGTCAACCTCGCGGGGGACGGTCTGCGTGACATGCTCGACCCAAAGTTAGCACGTCGACTCTAGCTTGGCACACAAGCGTCAGGACGATTGAACCGGGAGCCATTGAAGGACACTGGAGGAGCACATTGGCGAATGAAGTAATGACAGTTACAGGACCGATCTCGGCTGCCGACCTTGGATTCACTCTAGTTCACGAGCACATCTTTTTGGACCTCATGCCGGACGCATGGGTCGGCCCCAACTACATGAATGACCCCGTCCTGGCTGAGATGGAGCTGATGCGCTACAAGAATGCCGGGGGCGTGACGCTGGTTGACCAGACATCCGGGGGCCTCAGGGAGAACGATCACAACCTGTTGTACGACGACGACCTCAATCATCTCAAACATGCGGATGCCATCAGAGACATGTCTGAGAAGACGGGGCTGAACATCCTTCTGGGTTGCGGATGGTACCGAGAGACTTACTACGAGCAGCGTCTCTGGAGGATGCACACCAACGACATCGCCGATGAAATCATCAAGGACGTGACTCAAGGAATCGACGGCACTGACGTACGGGCCGGGTTCATCGGGGAGATCGGAGCACACTTCAACTGGCTGTCGGCAATCGAGGAGCGAGTGCTTAGAGCAGCCGGCAGGGCACAGGTTGAAACCGGAGTAGCGCTCGGCACTCACGCGACCCGCGGTCCGCAGGGACTGGACCAGCTAGACGTCCTGGAACAAGAGGGGGTGGACCTCAGCCGGGTAGTCGTGGCCCACTCGGGCAGCTACCCGCGACACCAGTACCATGCAGAGATCGCCCGCAGGGGCGCTTACATCTCCTTCGACCGGATGGGAGGTCTGAAGACAGGCATTGAGTACGAACGTCAGAGGACGTTGAACCATATCAAGTGGATCATTGACGAGGGCCTAATTGACAACCTGATCTTCTCGCACGATGTCTGCTACAACACCGACTACACGATCTACGGCGGTGGAGGCTACGACTTCCTGTCCACGCAGGGACTAGCTGTACTTGGAGAAGAGCTCGGGCTCACTGCAGAGCAGTTCAATATGATCATGGTGGACAACCCCCGCAGGCTGCTTACAGGCGAGGACTCCTAGCGAAGCGTGACCGGCAAGTTGGACCTGCCGGACTCGAATACGGCGCTGATTATCTCCAGCACGTTCACGCCGTCGTCCACGGTGATTGGCGGATCGGTGCGCGAGCCAACCGACTGCACCCACGCGTCCAGCTCGTCCCTGTACATATTCTGGACGTATGCTCGCGGTTCAGGGGGCAATATAAGTGTCGGGTGACGGTACGCTTCGACCTTTTCGCTGACCACGTTGATGACGTTGGAAGGCCACTCACTCTTTATTCGGCCGGCAGTGCCCATCACTTCAATGTAGTCGAATCCAACGCGTCCACCCACGTTCTGGGAGCAGGTTACATTTGCCGTAGCCTCGTTGGCGAAGCGGATGGTGAACGCCGAATTCTGGTCCACGCCATCCTCTGTGTGGCGATAGACCTCGCCGTACACACGAGTCGCCTCCGACCCCGCCATCCACAGCACCTGGTCGATAATGTGGACGCCCAGCCACAGCAGCACGCCGCCGCCCTTGTCCACCTCCGTCAGCCACCCTGACAGGGGGGAAGTGCCCTTACCGGCGTTGATCGTTGTGATGTCCCCGATGGCGCCCGAATCGATGAGCGACTTCATGATCCTCCTGCCCTCAGCGTATCGAAGGCAGTAACCGACCATGACACTTACCCCGGCCTTCTTGGCGGCCTCGCGTATCTGCAGCGCATCCTCCACGCTGACTCCCATCGGCTTTTCGATGAACACGTTGCAGCCAGACTCTATGGCGTCTATGGCAGCGGTCTTGAGCAAGTGATGGGGCGTAGTGATCATCACGCCGTCAAGCTGCTCGGTCTCCAGCATGTCTTGATAGTCGAGGTACGGTCTCTCGAAACCGAATTCGTTGCTGGCAGTGACTGCAGCAACTTCGTCTATGTCGGCACAGGCCACAAGCTCCGCGCTCTGAAGTGTTGCCAGTTGGGGCATCAACGCTCCCTGTTGATGGTCGCCGCACCCTACAATGCCTATTCTTGCCTTGTCAGCCATTTTGCAACCTCGGTGGGTCTAGTGTTGAGAAAGATACGAGTCCAGCTCACTTAAGAAACGGTCTATGTCGCCACGGTTGTTGAAGATGTGAGGATCCACCCTCAAGACGTTCTGATGATGGTATCCGTCAACACCACGGGCAGTCAGGAACTCGTCGGCTGCCTGAGAGCTTCTTTGGTCTCCCATATCAATAGAGACGATCCCCGCCCTGTATTGCGCAGGCTCCGGCGTTGTGACATTGAGGCCTCTCTCAAGGAGCTGGGAAATGCAGTATCCGGAAAGGTCCAGTACATGAGCCTCCACGACGTCCATCCCTACCTGGTGGAGGACCTCCAGGCCTGGTCTGGTTGCCGCCAGGCCGATCAGGTTCGGCATACCAACATGGAACCTGTCTGCCCCAGGACGCGGAACGAACTCGCGCTGTCCCCAAGGACGGTCGTCGGGCTGCGCGCCCGGACCGCCTGCATGAGGGGGCATCTTGTCGAGGTGGTCTCTACTGACGTAGAGAAATCCTACTCCGGCCGATCCCAGCAGCCACTTCATTGCTCCTGTAGCCAGGAAATCGACTCCCTCGTCATGTACATCGAAGTCCAGCGCGCCCGCTGACTGCATGGCGTCGACGCACAGCGCAGCGCCATGAGCGTGGGCCACTTCGGTGAGCGCCTTCAGGTCGTGCTTGAATCCCGACTCCTGGGACACGTGCGACACGCTTACCGCAATGGTGTTTTCGTCAATGGCCTCTGCCATGTCTTCCAAGTGGATGATGCCGTCACGTCCCTCGACGAACCGAAGCTCAACGTGCGATCGGGGCGGCAGCATCCATGGGTAGGCAGCGGATGGATAGGCAGACTCGTCGAATACAACGTTGCTGCCGGGGACGGGGTCGATCATATCGACCGCCAAGTTGGAACCTGTGCCGGTGCAGTCCACGACTGCGACTTCATCGACTTCGGCGCCTATGAGGTCCGCGAAGAGCTTGCGGACAATGTCGAACTCCTCCCGGTAGCGCCTGTATAGCTCGCCGGGATCGTTGGTCAGGAGAGCGTTAAACCGCTCGACTGCAGCGAGGCTCAATGTGGAGTGGGGGGCGATTCCGCCGCTGAATATGTATGCCCGCTGCTCCATGACCGGGAACAGACTACGTACCTCGGAGGGATTCACAATTTCGCTCCTTGAGCCCCTTGGCTACACCTGGTAGGGAGCCCGCCACCGGTTCAGACGACTAATCGCAACCATTTTAAATGGGACGTTTTACTGGGCGTAGAATCCTCCGTCCACCACCAGTTCGGAGCCCGTTACGTAGGACGATTCGTCAGAGGCCAGATACAAGATCGCGTAGGCCAACTCCCTTGGAGATGCCTCTCGCTTCATGGGAACCCTGTCGATTCTCCTGGCTCTTAGCTCATCCGGTGTCGGCCCGTCAGGCCAGTCGACAATGCTCCTGCTCAGCGGCGTTTCGACGTATCCCGGGTGGACCGAGTTCACCCTGATATTCTCATGAGCATGTTGAATTGCGGCCGACTTGCTGAACAGGCGACTGGCCGCCTTTCCGGCAGGGTATCCTGCCCCGATTTTAGTGCCGACCAGACCGTCAATCGACGATACGTTGACGATAGAACCGCCTCCAACTTTGCGCATTTCGGGAATTGCGTGCTTGGTTCGCAGGAAAGGTCCTTTGGCGTGAACCGCCATCAAGCTGTCCCAAGTCTCGACAGTCGAGGACTCGATGTCTCCCGGAACCACATTCCCGGCGCAGTTGACAAGTATATCCAGCCTGCCGAAGGCGGACACGGTCTCACGAATGGCTCGAATCCAGTTCTCTTCGCTGGTCACGTCCAGATGGACGAAGATGGCCGAGTAGCCTCGATTGCGGAGCTGCTCGGCAGACCTCTGTCCCATCGTTTCGTTCAGATCGGAGAGCGCGACCTTCGCACCTTCCTGTGCGAACAGCCACGCGATAGCACCGCCCATTCCCATAGGTTCACCGCAGACCCCCATGGCGGCGCCGGTGACTAGAGCGACCCTACCGCCCAACCTCAAGGTCTGTTAGCTGCACATGTGGTGACCGTTTGAGTGAACGCAAGTGCAGGCCTCTCCACCGCAGGCGCAGGCATCGTCTGATGGCGGAAGGTCCAGGGCCGGGTTCGAGTGGAAGAACCCGTCCGGCTTGAGCATGAAGCCTATCCGGTGGACAGGCATCACCGGCCAGTCTTCCGGCCTGGGAATATGCGTGTGGCCAAACGTGTACCACACCACGACATCCGTATCGGCGATTGGCCTGTCTGCTGCCGTCCACTCCGGGAGACCGTCGCCTTTGCGGCGCTGGTTCGGGTAGTCCCCGGCCGCGTACTTCTCATCCTTATTGTATGGAGTAACCCAGAGGTGCTTGGTGAGGAATCCAGCCCTCTGAATGACAGATGCCTCGTCGTGTGCAAACGGTAGAGCATTCTCGCCTGGAAGCAGGCGATAAGCTACCGGCTCGTTCATTCTGTTGGTCTCGGACTCATTGACGATCCGCCAGTAGCGACTCGTTGCCAGGTTGCAGATGCGCCCGGCGTCAGCCTCGCTCTCGAAGCGTGTGTGCTCTGCGGTGAACGCATTTCCGTGCGGGTTCTGCTCGCCCATGGGAACACGCAGCGAGTTCACCTCGTATACCGAGTTGTTCTGTCCATCTACGGACATGTCCAGGCGAGCGTTGAATATATGCTGGTGGTATGGAGCGTTCAACTGCGGAGCGACTTCCGTGCCGTAAGCCGGCTTCTCGCCCGGCATCAGGGCCATGGTGTTCGCGATTCCCGTCAGCTTGACCTCAAGCTCCAGACCGCCGTCCTGGTAGAAGTTCCAGTAGAACGCGTACTCATAGTTGCCGACAGTGGAGATGAAGGAGACGACGAGCCGCCTGGACCGGCGAACCTCGACTTCTTCGGTGCGCCAGTCGGTGTGCTTCCACAGTATGCCGTTGTCCTCCTCATGCAGGCACACGGCATTGTTGATGGTAAAGACCTCTCCCTTGCTGTCGGTCATGTGGGCATCAAAGTAGTGAATGTAACCCAGGCAGTCGCAGCCAAGAGTCAGGGGGTTGGACAGCTGTCCGATGCCGTACTCGCCTATGTCGAAGGCGTTCTTGCGGAAGCTGGCCTCGCTGGGGTCGCCATATGGGACCACCATGTCGCTGAGCGAGGCCCTGTACATGATCGGGCGTTCCCTGCCTTTGTCATTGTACGTAATTGTGTACAGGACTAGACCCTCTCGTGGCGTGAACCCAATCCTGAACCGCCAATTCTGCCAGCTGATCTCGTGGCCGTCCACGTTGAAGCTGGGCCCCTCGTGCTGGACGACTTCCAAGGGCTTCAGGTCCGTGCGGGTTTCGGTGATGTGCTGCCGGGTCCAGTTTCCAGACTCCGGAGGCAGGGGTACAACCCCGTAGTCTTCGACCCGCAGTACCTCCATGCTGTTGAGATCGACGACGACGATCACATTCTGTAGTGGGCGGGCGTAGCCGTTGTCTGTCGGATCAGAACGGACCCAGACGAGCGCTCGCGTGAGCCTTCTGCCCTTGTCGTCTTCAGGCTCGACTCCGTACGCGCCCGCGGACCACGGGTCGACCATGACCAAGTCGACGTCGTCTACTCCGCGCTTCTTCAAAGCCTCTATAAATTCTGGCGACTGCTTGACAGCCTCTTCGCATTCGACGAATTCGTCGAGCATGATGGCTGGCTGTGCACATTCGATTGTGTTCCATGAGGTGACGGCAGACTGGGTCAAGGAGACGACCGCTTCGATGCAGTGGGCGGTTGTCCGTTCTAGAAGAACAACGAACGCCTCGCGTTCCACAGGCTCGTCAGGGCTGTATGAGAGGACTAACTGCTTCTCGGGCTCGTTCAACACGACCGTCACGAAGCGGTGCGCATCCGTAACGCGGGAGTCCGACCCTACTATAGCCACGGCCGATTCGATTTCCGTTTTGGAGAGAGGCTCAAGAGGGTGCGTGGTGGCAGCGTGAACCTTGGTCTTCAGCATGGCGGATGCCTTTCATGAACTGTCAATGGGTAGCAAACGCAACTCTACATCCAGTTGCCTGATTTGGCAACATTCGCATCCCTCGTCACTCAACTTCCTGATAGACCTGTTCGGTTCTTATTCCTTCTGACAGCCAGGATCTGTCTATTCATGAAACTTGGGGGGGAACTGCGCATCTCTTGTGTCTCGGCCATGGGCGTGGCGGGGGAGATACTTGGATGATAGTATCTGGGAATCCCCAGTCCTGAAACTCTGGCTAACGCCCCGGGAATCCGAAAGACATGCGCCAGTTCATTGTTGTCAGACTTATCAGCATGCTGTTTACGCTGTTTGGTCTGTCTGTACTGGTGTTTCTTCTCGCCAGGCTAATACCTGGGGATGTCGTTCAGGTCAGTCTGGAGCAGGCGGAGCGTACTCCAGAGATGGTGCAGGAACTCCGCAGCTTCTTCGGTCTTGACCAACCTCTGTATGTTCAATACTGGCGCTGGCTGAGCGATGTACTTCAGGGGGATCTGGGTACTTCCTGGCGAAGTGGACACTCGGTGATGAGTCTTATTCTTGACAGACTCTCAGTCACGGCTGAGTTGACGATAATGGCCATGGTGGTGTCCATAGGGCTAGGTGTTCCACTTGGTATAGTCGCCGCAACGAGGCAGAACTCGTTCTTAGACTACCTCGTCCGGGTAACGTCCATGTTCAGCCTCTCTATTCCTGAATTCTGGCAAGGCATCATGCTGATCCTTGTACTCTCCATCACATTGGGCTGGATACCTTCACTGGAGTACGTGGACCTCTGGAAAGACCCAGTGACCAACCTTAGCATCATGATACTTCCAGCGGTATCAGTTGGGACTGTGGCCTCAGCCAACATCGTGCGCATGACACGCGCTACTATGCTTGAAGAGTTGCGCCAGGACTATATAAGGACGGCCAGGGCCAAGGGTTTGCATGACCGCGTCGTCATCTATTCACACGCGCTCAAGAACACTCTTATCCCGGTGGTGACAATTGCCGGACTTCAGATCGGATACCTGATGGGGGGGATCGTAGTCATGGAGGCAGTATTTACTCTGCCAGGTGTGGGCCGGCTGATGCTCCTGGCGATTTCGCAGCGTGACTATCCGCTGATTCAGGGAGTAGTGCTGTTCATTGCTACGATCTTTGTCTTCAGCAATCTGCTGGTGGATGTCTTGTATGCGTATGTAAACCCACGCATACGGTACGGTTAGCCGCGGACCCAGTTCGACCAGTGAGTGTTTAGAGATGCGGAAGACAAAGACCAAATGCGGCGTCATCGAGGTTTGGGTACCAGTGCCCCTCAAATGGTGAGGACGTTAGATGTCGATGGAAGGTGAAGATCGCGCTGAAATGATGGCGATCAGTGAGTCCTCGCGAAGTAGGGCTCGCTACGTTATCAGGGCGATTATCGCGAACAAGCTCACACTGGCGGGTATTATTACAATTGGCCTGTTCCTGGTAATGGCCGTTTTCGCTGACCTGATAGCGACCAGGGGTCCGCTGGAGCCAAAGGCATCTCTCGGATTCAGTAGTCCTAGCTTGGAAGCCTACTTTGGCACAGACCGACTGGGTAGGGACATCTACAGCCGGGTCGTTCACTCAAGCCGCGTGTCTCTAATCATTCCTTTATTCTCCGTGATTTTTGCCATTACTGTCGGTGGCTCGCTGGCACTGATCACAGCTTACTTCGGGGGCGTGTGGGACAACGTGTCCGGCAGGCTCATGGACATCATATTTGGTTTCCCGTTCATGCTGTTTGTCATTGCAGTCGCTGCCATGCTTGGACCTGGTATACGGAATACCGTATTTGCGCTGGGCATAGTATTTACACCACTGCTGTACAGGGTTGTGCGCGGTCCAGTACTGGTGGAGAAAGAAAAGGAGTATGTCAACGCTGCTAGTGCGTTGGGTGCCAGCAACATGCGTATCATGATTCGGCATATTGCCCCCAACGTGGCCCCGCCCGTGATTATTCAGGCTTCAGTGACGTTTGCCGGCGCAATCCTGATCGAAGCGGCGGTGAGCTTTCTGGGGCTGGGCACCCCTGCCGAAAACCCCTCATGGGGCAGGTTGCTGAGCGACGCTCGCGATGTGCTGGAAAAAGCTCCTTGGGCATCGATTTTCCCTGGAATCGCTATCATGCTGGCCGTGTTGGCATTCAACATGCTGGGAGACGGACTCAGGGACATATTGGATCCCCGGTTACGACAGCAGCTAGGCGGTGGCAGAGGAGTCTCGGAACAGAGCGAGGGGTGACAGTACGTTCCGAATAGAGGGATCGGCGGATGCTACTGGGATGATGGGCAGCAAAAGGGGCCGCCAAACCAGTTACAAGTCTGACAGCCCCTCTGTTAATGCCTTGCAGGGCAGTCTAGGCGGATGGGCCTATTCGATCTACCCATGACATTTCATGGCGCCTATCTGTCGAGCCACGTCCACTTGAACCCGAACTGCACGGCAGATGGATGCGGCGTGTAGCCCTTGACCCACTTTTGCACCACATCTATCTCGATGGGAGCGAAGGAGGTCAGCGCAGGTATTCGCTCAGCCAACATGATCTGAACATCCTTCCAAAGCTGCACGCGCATCGCTGGGTCGGTCTCTTGCCTGGCTTTATCCAGCAAAGCGTCCATCTCCGGGTCTGACCAAGCGTCCCACTGAGCGCAGCTGCCGGACGAGTGGAAGCAGTTGTACAGGACGTGATCGGGGTCAGCCATGTTAAACGTCAGATTGGTGCTCACAAAATATGGGAAGGTCTCGACTCTCTCATCGAGCCAAACTCCGTACTCAGTGGACCTCGCGGTAGCATCCAGTCCGATCTCCTTCCACTGCTCAGCCAGTAGTTCAGCTGAGAACTGCATCACCGCGAACTCGGGTATGTAGATGATGTCCATCGTGAACCCGTCGGCATAGCCCGCCTCAGCCAGCAGTTGCTTTGCTCGCTCCACGTCCCTTTCGAAGAAGGGCAGCTCTTCGGGCGGTACCCAGTATTCGGACAGTGATGGCGGTACGTGTCCGCTAACTGTCCCTAGCCCTGCGCCGACGAGGTTTAGGATCGCGTCTCTATCCATGCCCAGCGAGAGTGCTTGTCGCACCTTTATGTCACTGAGCGGACCTTGAGCAGGCCCCGGTCCTGCACCGGACCGATGATTGATGTTGACGAAGTTGGTGCCCATGGCCGGCGTCTGGTAGAGCACTACGTTGGGATTCTTCTGGAGTAGGCTGAAGTTCTGCGCGTCCTCCAACTTGGCGTGATCCACAATGCCCGTGCGTATTCCCGCGATGATAGAAGACTCTTCAGGAATAACCTGGACCCTGAAACCATCCATAAGCGGTATACCCGGCTCATAGTAGTTTTCATTCCTGGTTACGCTGTGCTCTACGTCTGTCTTCCACTCCTGCAGTACCCATGGACCGGTACCAACGACATTGTTGTTTAGCCAGTCTTTGGGCTGGTCGGCGACGGATTTGGGTACGATTCCAATCGACCAGTGTCGGCTCAGGAATCCTCCTTCAGGATTCTCAAGTTTGAACTCGACGGTCTGTGAGTCAACAACATTTATTTCCTGGATGTTCAGGATTCCGCCACGTATAAACGAGCCGGTACCCTCATCCAGAATCCGTTCATATGTATACTTCACGTCGTCTGCGGTGAGCTGTTCTCCGTTGTGGAAAATTACTCCTTCCCGCAGGTTGAACACGTAGGTTGTAGGATCGGGTATGTCCCAGCCAGTCGTAAGGTCCGGCTGGACCGACATGCCGGAATCCAAGCTAACCAAGCCGCTGTATACGTGGCCCCTAATGCGGAAGTTTGCAGCCGCAGGCACGTTATGCGGGTCAAGGCTTGTGGCATCAGTGGTCCTGGCATCTACCAGAGAACCTCCCCGCCTTCCCTGTACCTCAACGACCTTGACTACTTCCTTTTCGACCTCGACCTCGACCTCTTTGGTCACGACCTTGACTACTTCCTTCTCGACCTCGACCTCTTTGGTCACGACCTTCTCGACCGGGACCTCTTTGACGACCTCCCTTGTCACGATCTTTTCAACCGGGACTTCCCTGGTCACAATCGTCTCGACTGGAACCTCCTTGGTCACAACCCTTTCGACAGGGATTTCCCTGACGACCTCCTGTGTCACGATCTTTTCGACGGGGACCTCTTTGATGACTTCCCTTACTTCCGGCTCCGACGAACACGCAACCAAGAGTGCCAACACTCCGGAGACTGCAAACGCAATTGCTATATAGGACCTTTTCCTGTTTCTTACCATAACCATGCCCTTCCGCTGGTGGCCCCGCGTGCCGGATTCGATCTGCACGCGTGACTGTGTCGGCAGTGGAGTATACAGCAAAACTAGAATTCCTGAATTCGGACGTAGGTCTGCCTCGGAATCAAGTGTGTCGAAGTCCTTATGCTGGGCATCTACAAAATCGCGTGAATTCCACTGGCTGGAACTGGCCTGGGCAAATTAGTGTGGCGGTCTGATATGACCCTTCATTCCTGCGATTTTTCGGACTGAGACGGTCTCATCTGCCGCCCTCAGTGCCCAGACCGGGGTCTGACGGGCGCACCTCGACCACGGAGCGCTAGCCGAAGACAGGCGCCTCGACCTCCCTCTCGGCTATCAACCGCGACATCCTCACCAGGTTGTACGCGGTCGCAACCAACTCCCCACACAGTC
>JAGWBK010000023.1:55979-83833 GCA_021295915.1 Dehalococcoidia bacterium | reverse complement strand
GGCCGAAGCGCGTGTAGCTGAGCTAGAGGCCGAGCTTCGCCGCCTGAGTGGCGAATAGACACTCCTGCCCCAACCTGTGTTAGATTCCGTGCGGTTGACAGCACCCACTACCAGCACGGAGGCACTACCCATTGATTCACAGCGACTTCAGATGCGAGTTCTACTTCATCAGGCACGGCGAGTCTGAGTCGAACGCCGCTCCCGGCTTCGCCGCCGGGGCAAACCACGACGCGCCACTGACCGAACTCGGAGCTCAACAGGCTACTCTGCTCGGTAAACGACTGCTCGCCGAGGGGATCAAGTTCGACCTCGTATACAGCTCCAGCCTCGACCGAGCGATCAAAACGGCGAGGTTCATGCTGGACGCCATGGGCGAACCCGACCGCGACTACCCGAAGGTGGACGACATCATGGAGCAGCAGATGCCCGGCTGGCGTGGCGTCCCGCTCGACGAAGCGTTCACCACCGATGTGATGCTCTACAGAGCGGCGAAGGGCCCCGACTTCGTGCCTCCACAGGGAGAGTCGCTGCGAATGGTGCAGCGGCGCATCTCCGCGTGGCTCGAGCGTGAGATCATCTACAACGAGGATTTGACGTCCAAGCCCCAGGACCTCAAGGTCGCTGTGGTAGGACACGGCCAGTCATCGCGCTGCCTGTTCCAGTACATCATGGGCTTCAGGGACAGCCTGCTGTGGCAGCTGGCGATAGACAACACATCGATATCGCGGTTCGTCTTCGATCGCTATGGCTGGTCCGTCGTGAGGCTCAACGATGCATCCCACCTGGCCAACCACGAGCCCAGCTTCGAGGCACGACCCTAGTCAGGTACCAGACCCTCGCCGATGAACAGCTCCTCCGCCTCTTCGAGTGTGAGGTCAGGCTCGGGCAGCACCACGTCAGACTCCACCAGCTCGTCGATCGGAACAGCTTCGCCGTTGTTCCTGACCAGGTCGAGCATCTCCTTGAGGGCCACCTCGAATCCTTCGCGGTCCTCCTGGGCGATGATGTCCACGAGCTTGTTGTCGAGGTCGTTCAGGTCGTCCAGATACTGGCCCGAAAGATTGTACTGACCCTCTGTCCGTATCCGAATAATCATCGGTTAAAAGTCTCCAATGTAGAACAACTACCCCTCTCCCTCAGAGCCTGCCCTGTACTTGATACGGGGGAGAGGGCTGGGGCGAGGGTATTTGGCAAGGCTTCACTTGTACGATGTGCAGATGTAGAGGCCCTGGATTCCCGCTTCCGCAGGAATGACGATTGGTCAATTCACACTAGCCGCTGGGCAGCGACCTGCGCTCCGGGCCGGACGGCAGGCTCGTTCTGAGAGAGGCGAGCTCGTCTTCGACGTTCTGATCAGCGGTCAACTGGGCAAGCTCGCGGCTAAGGGCATCGCCGCTGCCGGCTGATAGCTGATCGTCCAGCACGCCGGAGTCCGCAAGCTCATCGATCGCGCTGGCCTTGGCCCTCATGTCCTCGGTCTTGTGCTCGGCGCGCTCCACGGCGAGCTGCACGTCGCCCATCTCCTCAGAGATGCCCGACAGCGCAGAGCCGATGCGCACCTGCGCCTGCGCGGCGTTGTACTGCGCCTTGATGATCTCCTTGCGAGACCTGAACGACTCCACCTTGGCCACGAGTCGCTGCTCAGCGTTGACCAGCTTCTCCTGCTCAGACTCGAGCTGGGTGATCTGCTGGTCGAGGCCCTCGAGCTCGATCATCGCAGCCTGCTTTCGCTGGAGCGCGAGACGCGCGAGATCCTCACGACCGGCGGCCATCGCCTGCCGGGCCTGGTTCTCGACGTTGGTGATGCTGGCGCGCACCTTCTCAGCCTGGAGCTGGAGACGCCGCTTGTTCGTGACCATCTCCACGATGCCCCGCTTGACGTTCTGGAGCATCTGCCGCTGCTGGTCGTAGGCGTAATCCAGAGTCTCCCGCGGGTCTTCGGCCCTGTCCAGCAGCCGGTTCATCTTCGATTTCACCACGGTCGACATCCGTGACATAACACCCATCGGTCCCTCCTGAATCTAGTTGGTCTTCTTTATGAGAAAGAGCATTCCCCGTGTTCCGATACGGGGGCGAGCATCAGTAACTATCGTACGACCCGCGTCCCTTTCCTGAAAACATCTGGATGACCCCGATAACAATCAGGACGATTCCCAGAATGATCAGGATGAGCCCAGTGGCGTCTATAAGCCACTTGATAAGGCCGGTCCTGAGCACGAAGCCCAGGAAGGCGAGGACAATTCCCGCTATCAGCAGGCCGGAGCCCCCCAGTTTGCCCATGTTAGCCCCTTCTATTCACCGCGACGGGCATTCAACCGACGCCTCGCCGCACTCGGATATTCTGAGAATATCATAACCCAGCATCCACAGTACGAAAAGCAGAAAGAAGACGAAGAACCTACATCAATTTGGTATGCGCCACCCAGGGGGAGTATAAGAATCCCCTCTCCCAGTGGGCTGACAGGGATATGAAACAACCGTGAATTCCAGACAACAAGCCCCCTCTCCCTCAGGGAGAGGGTTGGGGTGAGGGTGAAGAGTATGTCTTGGAGAAGGCCGGGGTACGAATACACACCCCTGTCAGCTCCCAGTGGGAGAGAGCTTGAGTGAGGGCGAAAAGCCTACTTTCCAACCTGACACAGGCTCACGGCGATCCTGCATCCGATAAGTGGCTGCCTCGAAGGATCGAGGTGCGCAGTTGCAACTCGAAGCCTGAAGGCTAGGCGCCACCGTCCGTCCTGGCAGGAGGCTCTATCCCGTGCTCCCTCAGCAGACGCTCCATATCCTCACGAGCACGCCGTTCGGATATCAGAGCCTTCTCGGCCTCTTTCCGCGCACGCCGGTCCTCGTAAGTATCGGGAATGTGCTCACCCGACTGAGGATCGAAAAACCGGAACCACTCGGCATCGGCGTGAAACTCAAGGCCCAACACCTCGCTCACCCCGACGAGTCTTCCGTCAACCTCCCGCACCTCGATCGGCTGGTACTCACCATCGATTAGCGTGTACCCACGTAGGCGGGGTTCCATGAATCCCTCTTCGGTAGGGTCGTACAGCCAGTACTCACGTACACCAAGGCTCTGGTACAGATCATGTTTCGTGACCGTATCCCGGCGCACAGACGTCGACGACATGATCTCAAGCACAAGGTCAGGTACTCGTCCCTCAACCCACGTCTGGAAAGTGTTGCGCTTGTGCCTCTTGTGAGTCTGCGTGACCACGAAGACATCGGGAGCAACTACACTTGAGGGAACTCCCTCCTCGTAGTAGAGGAACATATCCGCGCCAACCCAGACTGTAGGGTCGTCCTCGAACCAGCTGGTCAGGGCCCCGTGGGCATAGGTCAGCGGGAAGAGTTGGTACTCAGACTCTGCCAATGGTTCGTCATCGTCAATGGGATAGTGGACTTCGGCGAGGTGAGTCGCATCCTTCTTAAGTCTGGGTGTGGTCATCGTGAAACCTCCACCTGATGGCAGATATAGTCTATCACACCAGCCGTATTGCGGAATACGTATGCGTGGTCTGTGGGAGTGAGTTTCCCAGTATGGAATAATTCCCTCCTCGTGGCTATAGTACGACATAGTCAGCTTGGCTGGGATGGAGGAACCCTAAAGTGAAAGTAACCGACGTCAAAATCGAAGTCGTACGCCGCACGCTGCCCGATACAGGGCTGGACTCCGACCTCGGCAGGTTCCACGGCGACGTCGAACAGGGTGTGCTGCGGATTCAGACCGACGAGGGCGTCGAGGGCAACTGCTTCGTCGGCGACTTCAGGGGCGGCGGACACGGCCAGTTCGGCCCGATCCTCAACGTGCTCAAGCCGGAGATCATGGGCCGCAGCCCGTTCGAGCGCGAGCGGCTGTGGAGCAGGCTTCCGATTCTCAGCGGCAGGCGCGGACTCTCCATGAACGCGTGGGCGCCCGTCGACGTCGCGCTGTGGGACATCGCCGGCAAGACCGCGGGCGTGCCCGTCCACAACCTGCTTGGCACGCGCCGGTATGAGACCGACGTGTACGCCACCTACCCGCCGCGCCACGAGGCGCCCGAAGGCTACGTCGGCGAGGCGATGCAGATACGCGCCGCAGGTCACCGCGCCTACAAGATCCACCCCGGCGTAATGGACACGGCCACAGTCTTCGAGATGATGGCGAACGTCAGGGACGTCGTGGGCGACGATATGGAGCTGATGCTCGACCCCAACAACGGCTACGACTTCCGCAAGGCGCTCGATGTCGGCAGCGCAGTGGACGATCTCGGCTTCTACTGGTACGAGGACCCGATCCCGCCGCACGAGTACGACAACATCGCCGAGCTCAGCAAGAGGCTGATCACGCCGCTCTGCATGAGCGACAAACCCGAGAACCAGTTCCAGACCGGCTACCACTACATACGCCACAACGCAGTCCGGCTGGTGCGCGGCTCGGCGCGCAAGCTCGGCATCACCGGGCTGAAGAAGCTGTGCTCGATGGCCGAGGGCTTCGGCGTCAACTGCGAGATCGGCACCGCAGGCAACTCGCTGCTCAACATAGCCAACCTGCACATGATCAGCTCGGTGCAGAACTGCGCCTACTACGAGTACTGGATGCCCACCGAGGCCCACCAGTTCGGCCTGGTCGAGGACATCAAGCTCAACGACGAATGTGTCCTGGAAGCACCGACGAACCCCGGCCTCGGCTTCGACCTCGACTGGGACTGGATCAACTCCCACCGAGTGGCGACGCTCGACTAGCGTCCCGTATTGCTCTCCCTCCTCAGAAGACCCTTCTACGGCTGGTGGATCGTTGCTGCTGCGCTCGTGGGGCAGTTCACGTGGATGGCGGTTGGACCGGCAGTAGTCGGCGTGTTTCTCAGGCCCATGGTCGACGACCTGGGCTGGCAGGTATGGCAGTTCACACTCGCGACGTCGATCGCGGCCGCCACCGGCGCGGTGTCAGGCATCATCGCGGGCGAGATGGTGGACCGCCACGGTCCGCGTCCGCTCATGCTGCTGGGAGCGGTAGTCACAACGCTCTGTTTCCTGGGAGTGAGCATCCAGTCGGATCTCTGGATATTCCTCGCGCTGTACGCGATCACAGGCTTCGCTGGCTGGACGCTCTTTGGCGCACTGGTGGTCAACGCCGCCGTTTCCAAGTGGTTCATCGCAAGGCGTGGCTGGGCGCTCGCCATCGGCTCCATAGGCGTCTCGCTAGCCGGGATGGTCTCGCCTGTAACCGTCACGTTCATCGTCGACACGTGGGACTGGCGAGTGGGCTACGCGGCTCTCGGCGTTTTCGTAACGCTCGCCATCGTGCCGGCTGCGTTCGTGATGCGTCGAACACCAGAGGACTACGGCATGAGTCCCGACGGCGATGGAGGCGACGACCCACTTCCAGCCTCCACGTCGCCACCCAAGATGGAGCCGCCCTCGCTGACCCGCTCCCAGGCGCTCAGGACGAGCGGCTTCTGGCTGCTGACGGCCGGATTCGGGCTGAATTTCGCTGCCCTGACCGCGATACTGATTCACGCCATACCGTTCGCAACCGAGGCCGGTTTCTCCCGCGCCATCGCTGCGTCCGCACTTGCGGTCAACGGACTGGGCAACCTGTCGTCCAAGGCCTTCTGGGGCTACGGTCTCCAGCGGTTCGACCCGAGGCTGCTGGTGGTATCGGCATACGCGATTTCATCGACTGGCGTCGCGCTGATGGTCGTCGCTGGCGCTACGGGACAGCCGGCGATCCTGTTCCCAGCCTTCTTCCTGTACGGCTTCGGATTCGGCGGCACGATTCCGCTCAGCGAGTTCATCTGGGCCCGCTACTTCGGTCGCGCGCACATCGGCGCGATCCGCGGAATCGGCAACCCCATCGCCGTCGTGGGAACTGGCGTCGGGCCAGTGCTTGCCGGAGCGTGGTTCGACTTCTCCGGTGACTACAACCCAGCGTTCATCGCCGCCATCGTCGTCTACATGATAGCCGCAGCGACAATCGGCATCTCGAAAGACCCTCTATCCGACCGCCGCTAGAGAAGCTCCTCGTTCAGCGTGACCCCGAACCCCGGCGCGTCCGACGGCTCCATGAAGCCACCTTCAGGGAACGGCTCGCCAATCCACAGATCGTCCTTCGGAGCGTCACGCATACCCGGCAGCACCTCGGCGAGGTCCATGCAGTCCGACGAGGCTATGAGGTGAATCCCCCACACCTCTCCACCGCGATGGGGCGCGACGGGTATCTCGTGCTCCCTGGCGATGTCGAGTATTCTCAGGCCCACCGTGATGCCTCCGCACCATGTGATGTCGGGCTGCCACAGGTCCATCGCGCCCGCCTTCGCAACGGCGTCGAACCCGATGTGAGTGAACTCGTGCTCGCCACCCGCGATCAGCGTCGGCTTGACCAGCGGCCTCAGCGCCGCCTGACCGTCGAGGTCGTCCGGCGTCAGCACGTCTTCGAACCAGAAAATATCATAGGGCGCGAGAAGCTCACCCATCCTGACGGTCGTATCCGAGTCCCAGCTCATGTACGTGTCGATCATCAGCCGAGCGTCCGGCCCCATGATCTCACGTGCGCGGGAGGCCGACTGCTCCGCGGCATCGAACTCGGCAGGATCCCCGGTCCACCTGTGCGGGAACTTGTGTGCGGTGAAGCCCATCTCGCTGTACCACTCAGGATCTCCACCTGTCGCGTACGCGCTGATCTTTCCCTTCGTCCGCGGGCCGATGACCGCGTGGACGGGCACACCCTCCGACTTCGCCAGCAGGTCCCACAGTGCGAGGTCGATGCCACTCAGCGCCATCACCCCGACGCCCTTGCGACCATACGGGATCGACTCGTAGTACAGCGCGTCCCATGCGCTGAAGATGTCGTCCCTGTCATCGAGCTGACGCCCAACCAACAGGTCGCGCATGTGGCCGTTGACGACCTCCACCGCCGCCTTGCCCCCACCACCGTAGCCAAACCCGACCTCACCAGTATCCGACTCCACCTGAACAACGATCTGCCACAGGTGCGTCCTCCACGACGGCGCCACGTGCCTGTAGTTCGGATAGACAGCCTTAACATCAGTAACGCGCATAGGTCAAAGCTCCTGGGTCACAAGCGGCTGATGGGTTTTCGAGTGCATGGTACAACGACGAGCCAATGTCTATCTCCGCCACTCGTACTCAACTAAAATCCAGTTCTTCAACAAGATCCTGGAATCTGCGGACCCACCTCCGAATCTCCCGAGGGTTCCGGTCGCAAAGCTTCTTGAGCTCTACCTCAAGTCTTGCTGCATGCTCACGAGTCGAGACCGTCTTGAACCAGACGAGCTTGGGATTCCTGCCCGCGGTCGACCTTGTAGTGCCGTTGTGATGCTCCACCAGCCTTTCGCGAATCTCACGCGTTTGGCCTGCATAGAATCCGCCATGGTCTAGCTTTAGTACATAGACATAGAACTCGTCCGCTTCACCATCCCTGGCCTCCCGTGAATCGGACTGCTCCCTTCGATGAGCAGTATTACTCGATCTGGAGGTCTTTTCGGTCTCATTTGGCCTGCAATCGAGGCATGTACTGTAGATTGAACTCTTCGCCCGTCCGCAGACCGGGCACTCGTCAAGCTCACCGTTCTGAAATGCCTGGTAGTGGTCATAGCAGTAGGTATGGCCGATCCTGACACGCTTCTGGCAATTCCAGAACTTGCAGGCCCTGACCTTAGTATTTCGGCGGCTCATAGCCATGCTGGCACTCCGACATTTTCAAGATAAATCGTGGGTTTTCACTCAGACAGCCGACCGGAGACGAACTGAGAGTATGACTGCCTATTAGGATACTACTCTTCTCTACGACAATTAACAGAACCACTCTCAGCCCTCATAACAAGCCTCAGCTGGTGGTACTTCCCGTCCCAGGTCGAGTTGTAATTCGGATTGCGTCTGTGCTGCCGTTGATGAGAGGCCAGCTTTGCGATCTCCCTTGTTACCCAAGCCACCACCCAATTCAGGTAGAATTAGACTCCGGTCGGTTCTGCGACCAGCTTCCAGCACACTCTGCCCGAGGAGTCCCGAGATGTCCCACGAAACGATCCTGACCGAGGTGAAGGGCCGCGTCGGCCTCATCACCATGAACCGGCCCGACAGGCTCAACGCCATGAACCCGCAGATGAACCACGAGATCCGTCAGCAGATAGCCGAGTGGAACGCTGACGACTCTGTCGGAGCCATCGTGTGGACCGGCGCCGGCAGAGGCTTCTGCGCAGGCGCCGACATCGGACGCTTCGAGGCGCGGCGCGACGGCGAGAGCACCGACGATGTCGTCCCCGAGGCGGAAGACACCTGGCACGAGATGGTCAAGGCAGCCAAGCCGATCATCGCCGCCATAAACGGCGTCGCAATCGGCGAGGGACTGACCCGTACGCTGCCCTGCGACATGCGTATAGCGTCCGAGAGCGCCCGGCTGTCCTTCAGGTTCGTACGAGTTGGGCTGACCCCCGAGTTCGCCTCCACACACTACGCTCCATACCTGATCGGTCTGGGACGCACCCTGGAGTACATGCTCAGGGGCAACCTGATTCCAGCCGACGAGGCGCTGAACGCCGGACTCGTCAACTACGTCTATCCCGACGACGAGTTGCTTGATAAGGCGATGGAGTTCGCCACCGAGATAGCCGACAACCCGATCTGGCAGCTCTCGCAGGTCAAGAAGCTCGTCCACCAGGACTACCTCGAGCACGACGTGGACAAGGTGATGGCCGACGAGGGCGTGATCTTCAGGACCGCCATGGGCACCGACGCCCACAAAGAGGCCCTGCTGGCCTTCCGGGAAAAGCGTCCGCCTAACTTCAATGGCTAGTGAAACTGGCGCGACTCTCTGTGAGTGCGATCTCCCCCTCTCCCTGAGGGCTGAGAGGGGTATGTATTACGCATACCGTCGTTCCGGCGGAGGCCGGAACCCAGAGTCCATGTACGAACGAACTATCGATTTACATACTCCTGTAAGCCCCCTGAGGGTGAGGGTGATTGATGGTCCAGGCTAACGGGGCATTCTCCGAAAAGCCGCTGGTGGCTGTAACTGCAGGCAGAGTAGATTCCCACCTCCAGAAGTACGTCGACGCTGTCGAGCGCTCCGGCGGCGAACCGTGGGTGCTGACACCTGATGCTGGCGTGACACCGTCCGAGGTCGTCCGTCGCGCGGGCGCTCTCGTCCTGACCGGCGGCGAAGACATCGAGCCGCGCCAGTACGGCGAGCAGCCCTCTTCAGACATCGACTACATGCCCTTCGACAGCGCGCGTGACGAGATGGAGTTGTCCATCACCCGCGCCGCCCTCGACGACGACCTTCCCATATACGGCATCTGTCGCGGGATGCAGCTTCTTAACGTTGCGATGGGCGGCAGGCTGGTACAGCACCTGGAAGACCACTCGGGCACTGAACTTGAAGACAACGAGTGGGAGGCGTCGTACCACCACATCTACATCTCCCCAGGCAGCAAGCTGGCTGCGGTCGTCGGCTCAGGCGGGTTCGTGCGGGTCAACAGCCTCCACCACCAGGGTGTCAGAGAGGCCCAGAAGTCGCCGCATCTGCTCGCGTCGGCGTACTCACTCGAAGACGGCCTGATAGAGGCGCTTGAGAGCCCCCGTCACAGGTGGGTGATAGCCGTGCAGTTCCACCCTGAGAGGCGAATGGAAGTCCCTCCACACTTCGACCGGCTGTTTCAGTCGCTCGTCGAGCGTGCCGAGGAGCGTCTCGCCGCCGCGCTCTAGCTGCGCCAAGTGTGAAATCGCCGGATTTTTGTTTCATATGACGTTAAGAAAACGTCTGAAACTTGGTATAATAATTACGTTCAGATGTGGTACGGCCTCCAGTTGAAATCAACGTATAAGATTTCCTGCTCCAGACAAGGTCCTGGAGCCCTGTGAAGCCATACTTTCCACACTTGGTTCTCGTCCTCTGTAAACCTATGCCCCCATTGCGCCCCGAGCCTTGGGCAGCGGCTCAGGCCAGTTAATCGCTTCCAGAGTTGGGCGTGCCGCACATTCAAATGTGCAGCTCTAAGCTGCCGCGCTTGCCAGGAGCTTGTATAGAACATGGTAACTAAGACCGATTTCGGATACATCAAGCCGACTCAGATCGTCGACGAGATGCGAAGCTCGTATCTCGACTACGCCATGAGCGTCATTGTCCAGCGAGCGCTGCCGGACATACGCGACGGACTCAAGCCGGTCCAGCGGCGCATCCTGTACGGGATGCAGGACCTGGCAATGCGGCCGAACTCCGGCTACAAGAAGAGCGCGAGACTCGTCGGCGAGGTGCTCGGAAAGTGGCACCCGCACGGTGAAACGGCGGTCTACGACGCGCTGGTGCGCATGGCGCAGCCGTTCACTCTGCGCGCTCCGCTTGTCGACGGCCAGGGCAACTTCGGCTCTGTCGACAACGACCCGCCAGCGGCGATGCGGTACACAGAGGCCCGCATGGCGGCCATCGCTGAGGAGATGCTCGTCAACATCGACCAGGATACGGTCGACTACTCTGAGAACTTCGACGGCACTCTCCGGGAGCCGACAGTCCTGCCGGCCAGGCTGCCGAACCTGCTCGTCAACGGTGCTTCGGGAATCGCGGTCGGTATGGCCACGAACATCCCGCCTCACAACCTGGTAGAGGTATGCGACGCGCTGATCCACCTGGCAGACCATCCGAACTCCTCGGTCGAAGACCTCATGCAGTTCGTCAAGGGACCTGACTTCCCGACGGGCGGCACGATCATGGGGACTTCCGGCATACGTGAGGCCTACGCCACCGGCCGCGGCCAGGTCATAGTGCGCGCAAAGGCCGAGATCGAGCCCATGCGCCGCTCCAGCCGGATGCAGATTGTGGTCAACGAGCTCCCATACCAGGTCAACAAGGCCGCCCTGGTTGAGAAGGTCGCTGGGCTGGTCAAGAGCCGCAAGATCGAGGGCATCTCCGACCTCCGCGACGAGTCGGACCGCGAGGGAATGCGCATCGTGTTCGAGCTTCGAGCCGGCGTGCAGCCGATGGTCGTGCTCAACAACCTGTACAAGTTCACGCCCATGCAGAGCTCGTTCTCTGCGAACATGCTTGCCCTCATCGACGGTATGCCGAGGGTGTTCACGCTCAGACAGGCGCTGCAGCAGTTCCTTGAGTTCAGGCGTGAGGTTATCCGCCGCAGGACCGAGTTCGAGCTTGCCAAGGCCCGGCAGCGAGCCCACATCCTCGCGGGACTCAGAATCGCCATCAGCAACCTGGACGCCGTGATCGCACTCATCCGCAACGCCGACAGCGCACAGGACGCAAAGCAGCAGCTGATCACCCGGTTCGGTCTAGACGACGACCAGGCACAGGCGATCCTGGACATGCAGCTTCGCCGCCTGGCAGCCCTCGAGCGCCAGCAGATCGAAAACGAGTACAACGAGCTTCAGACAGCCATCCGCGGGATGGAAGAGCTGCTCGCTTCCGACCGCAAGATGCTCAACGAGGTCAAGAAGGAGCTCCGCGAACTCAAGAAGAAGCACGGCGATGACCGCAGGACCGACATCAGCCACGAGGCTTCCGACCTCTCTCGCGAGTTACTGGAGCCGCACGAGCAGATCGTCGTCACCCTGAGCCAGGCCGGATACATCAAGCGGATCCCGGCCAACACCTACCGCAACCAGCACCGTGGCGGCAAGGGCGTGGGCGGTATGACCACCCGCGACGACGACGCGGTCAAGCACCTGCTCGTCGTCGACACCCACGACAAGCTGCTGTTCTTCACCAACAAGGGCAAGGTGTACTCGATGACTGCCTACGAGCTGCGCGCAGACACGTCGCGCAACTCGCGGGGAGTGCCGCTGATGAACGTCATTGCCATGACCGATGCCGAGACCATCAGCGCGGTAATCGGCATGTCTCCACAGGACCTCGATACCGACGACCGCTACCTGGTGCTGGCCACATCACAGGGACGCATCAAGCGGACGGCACTCAGCTCTGTGGACAACGTCCGCCCATCGGGCCTGATCATCATGGGCCTCCTTCCCGATGACGAGCTCGTCTCCGTCCGGCCCGCCGGCACAGACGAAGACATCGTCATGGTTACAGAGCGGGGCATGTCCATACGGTTCCCAATGTCCAAGGTCCGACCTCAGCAGCGGAGCGCGCGGGGCGTCCGGGGAATGCGCATTGAAGCCCGCGACAGGATCGTCTCAATGGACGTAGGGACGCCTGAGGCCCGCCTGCTGGTAATAAGCAAGCTGGGCTACGGCAAGATCACCTCGCTCGACAAGTACAGGGTCACAGACAGGGGCGGCAAGGGAGTCAAGACGTTCAACATCAGGTCCAAGACGGGCCCGGTGGCGGACGCGCAGATCATCGACGACAGCACGGAGATCTACGTCGTATCCGAGCAGGCCCAGGTACTCAGGACGAGCCTCTCCGAGATACGGAGCATGGGCCGCGCCACCCAGGGCGTGACGATCTTCAAGCCCGCCGAAGGCGATGCAGTCGCCTCGATCAGTTGTGTCAGCGACCTGAACCTCTCTGACGATAACGACAAGGCATCCACCAACGGACGCCGCAACGGACGCACAAACGGCACCACCCCAAAGCTGCTGTAGAGAACAGAGCAGCCTCCTCGATAGGCATACGCAGTGCTGACCCACCTCGCAGCCTTTGTCATAAGGTTCCGATGGTGGGTCATCGGGGGCTGGGTGGTGGTGTTCCTCATCAGCGCCGCGTTCGCGCCGCGCGTGACCTCTCAGCTCAAGCACGGCTTCGGCGACCTCGACACTGAGTCCCGTGCCGCCCTGCGACTGATGACCGAAGAGCTCGGATTCACCGAGTCGTCCGTCACCCTGGTGTTCTCGAGCGACTCGCTCGACGTCGATGACCCCACCTACGTCGAGCAGATGGAGCGGGCGTTTGCGCCACTGAGGCAGAGACCCGAAGTCGCGCGCATCATCACGTTCTATTCCGTGCAGAGCGACACATTCGTATCCGAAGACCGCCGCACCACCTACGCCTTCGTGGAGCTCGACGTGTCGCTCGATGAGGCGGTCGATCTCGCCCAGCCGATTCGGGACTCCCTCGGCGACACCGACCTCGACGTCTGGGTGACGGGTGGGATCGCACTGTTCGCCGACCTCAGCATCTACTCCGAACGCGACCTCCAGCGGGCCGAGCTCATCACCATACCGCTGCTCGCCATCCTGCTGCTGATCGTGTTCGGCAGCGTGGTAGCCGCCGGACTGCCCGTCGCCATGGGCGCGCTGAGCGTGGTGACAACACTCGCGCTGGTGTTCCTCGTCGCTCAGGCCACGGACATGTCCATATTCGTCCTGAACATCGCGTCGTTCCTTGGACTTGGCATGGCGGTCGACTACTCGCTGCTAATGGTCAGCAGGTTCAGAGAGGAGCTTCAGGGCGCCGATGGGGTCGCAGTAGCAGTAACGACCACAATTGAGACCTCCGGCAAGGCGATAGTCTTCTCGGCGGGCACGTCCGTAATCGCGCTCTCCGGCCTGCTGTTCTTCGACTTCATGATGATGCGCTCCCTCGGCGTAGGCGGCATCACCGTCATATTCTTCTCGATGCTGATAGCCCTCACCCTGCTGCCCGCGCTGTTCGCAGTGCTGGGCCACCGTGTCGACAGGCTGTCCATCTGGCGACGCCGCACGGTGCGTGGCGGCTTCTGGTTCAACCTGTCCCAGTGGGTCATGCGACACTCGATTGCCGTGATCATCCCGACCACCGCGCTCCTCGTCCTGCTTGGACTGCCGTTCCTAAATGTGAATCTCGGAAGTCCGTGGGCGTCCATTCTCCCCGAGGAGGCCGAGTCGAGGCAGGGCCAGGAGCTGGTCAACGAACGCTTCGGACCGGGCGAGTTGGCACAGGTGATCCTCGTCGAGACCTCGCCCACGTCGACGCTCTCTCCACAGAACATAGCGGCGACCCTCGAGTTCGTTCAGCGCATGCAGAACGACTCCAGGGTGGTCCGCGTCGATAGCATCTACGGCACAGATCTGCCGGACGTCGTAGGGGCGAGTTTCGCACCCGCCCCTACCAACCTCATCGGGACGTCCCGAGCGGTAAGCGACGAGACTCTGTCGGCTTTCGGCGAGCTTGTCAGCGACGACCTCCGCACCCAGACGATCAGGGTCGTGCCCGTGCATTCGCCGACCGCAGACGAGACCAAATCTCTCGTGTCCGACATCCGATCCAACCCTCTCGGCGGGGACATGACGGTACTCGTCACCGGAATAACCGCAGACCAACTCGACAACGTCGACAGCATGTACTCAGACTTCCCCCGCGTGATCGTGTACGTGGTGATCGTCACGTACATAGCGCTGCTGCTGCTGTTCAGGTCGGTGCTGCTGCCCCTCAAGGCGGTGGTGCTCAACGCCCTCAGCATCCTCGCTAGCTTCGGGGCGATCGTGTTCGTGTTCCAGCAGGGCAACTTCGAGCGGATACTCGGATTCACCGCAGACGGCACCACCGAGGCGACGGTGCCGATACTGGTGTTCTCGTGAGCATGGACTACGAGGTGTTCCTGCTCAGCCGGGTCAAGGAGGAGTACGAGCGCACCGGCAACAACACCCGCGCCGTGGCCGTCGGCATGGAGCGGTCCGGACGGATCATCACCAGCGCGGCGGCTATCCTGATCGTCGTCTCCGCAGGATTCGCCACCGGCGACATCCTGATCGTCAAGGCACTCGGCTTGGGCACCGCCATCGCCGTCCTGGTCGACTCCACCATCGTACGCGCGCTCCTGGTGCCCGCCCTGATGCGAGTAATGTCCCGCCTCAACTGGTGGGCCCCCCACTGGATGCGCCCGGCGCAGAGAATCTGAGCGTGTGCAAAACTCCTGGTTCATATCCCCCTCATAACAAGGGTAGGTATAAGCGTACAAACAAGCACGAACACCAACCTACAGACCCCCTCTCCCTTAGGGAGAGGGTTGGGGACCACACCACAATTCCCCTGCAACGCACACCCACGCCGTTGACACTCTACATGCCCGTTCATATCCTTCATTTATAGCCACATAAGGAGACACACGTATTGACCACCGCTCAAACTGGCTACGAGACGCAGCTCTGGCAGATGGCCGACGCGTTGCGCGGGAGCATGGACGCTACCGAGTACAAGCACGTCGTCCTGGGACTGATCTTTCTGAAGTACATCTCCGACGCCTTCGAGGAACGTTACGCCGAGCTGCTCGCCGAGTGGGGTGAAGAGGCCGCCGAGGACCGCGACGAGTACATCGCAGAGAACATCTTCTGGGTGCCCCCTGAGGCTCGCTGGGAGAAGCTACAGGCGCAGGCGCACAGCCCACCATAGGCCGTGCCGTGGACGACGCCATGACCGCCGAAGAGCTGATTCAACTGCTCGCACAGTACCCGCCCGACCTGCGCGTAGTCGTAAACGGCTATGAAGACGGGTACGACGACCTGTCGCCAAAGCAGGTTGTTCCGGTAAAGATCGCCTTGAACACGGGCAAACACCGATGGGAAGGAAAGCACGGAGACCCGGACAGGCCGAATGGTGATATGTCCGATGATCCCGATGTGGTCGACGCTCTGGTCTTGCGTCGGACATCGAACTGAGGAGCATAGCAGTGGAGGGTAAGCGGGACTATGTGAGGTTACAAGATGGAGTATGTACGCATGGCGCGGTTCCACAGAGCAAGTGGCCCGAGGTGACGCTGAGCGAAATAGGAGTGGTCGGCCGAGGTAGGTCACGCCATCGCCCTAGGCATGCTCCCGAACTCTATGGGGGTCCATATCCATTCATTCAGACAGGAGATATTAAGGCCTCGGGAGGTCGGGTAACCTCTCATAGTCAAACGTACAATGAAGTTGGACTCGCGCAAAGTAGACTGTGGCCTGCCAACACTATGGCAATTACCATTGCAGCCAATATTGCCGAGACGGCTCTCCTAACATACCCTGCTTGTTTCCCTGACAGCGATGTGGGGTTCATCCCTGACGAGTCAAAGTGCGATGTAAGATTCGTAGAGTACACGTTCCGCTACCTGCGTAGTGGCATTCAGCACGAAAATGTCGGAACTGGAAGCGTACAAGACAACACAAATCTGCAAACTTTGGGGGCGTTGCGGTTCCCCCTCCCTCCTCTCCCTGAACAGCGCGCCATAGCCAATATCCTCGGCACACTCGACGACAAGATCGAACTCAACCGGCGGATGAACGAGACGCTGGAGGCGATGGCGCGGGCGCTGTTCAAGTCGTGGTTCGTGGACTTCGACCCGGTGCGTGCCAAGGTGGAGGGCCGAGAGCCGTATCTGCCCACCGAGGTGTGGGACCTTTTTCCAGATAGTCTCGTGGACTCGGAACTTGGAGAAATACCAGAGGGGTGGGAAGTGAAGGTATTGGGAGATTGCTTCAAACTTACGATGGGGCAGTCTCCTCCGGGCCGAACCTATAACGAAAGTGGCGAGGGACTGCCGTTCTTTCAAGGTCGTACAGACTTCAGATTCAGGTATCCAGAGAAGCGGAGGTTCTGTACAGAGCCTAAGCGTATTGCGGAGTCCGATGACACCCTGGTTAGTGTCAGAGCTCCGGTAGGCGACATCAACATGACTTGGGAGAAATGCTGCATAGGGCGTGGTGTGGCCGCCCTACGGCATAAGTCTGGTGCGAGTTCTTACACTTATCACTCTGCTTGGGCTATTCAGCAGCAGATCCAACAGTATGAGCACACTGGAACGGTGTTTGGGGCAATAAACAAGCGGCAGTTCGAGTCATTGGTCTCCCCTCTGGATATTCACATAAGGTCCAACATAGATGAATCTCGCAATCTAACCAATCAACGTGATGTGCTACTCCCCAAGCTCATTTCAGGCACATTACAGTTGGTATGAAGACATTGGTTGTTAGCGGCTACTGCCCATGACCACCCTCACCGAATCCGATGCCAAGCGCGACGACTACCGCCGGTTAGAAAACGACCGTCACCGGGAACGGAACGTTACACTCGATGAAGCCGCGACCGTGGTTATCCATGCTACACTGCCATCTGAACTGGCGACGCAGGTGCAGTCGTATTAAGAGAGTGGATCTTGGTAGCCACAAGTGACCAGAAACATTTGCCTGCCCTGCACGGTATCTACGAAGTGCCCGAGGCGGCCAGGTACCTTAAGGCCACACTCCATTCGGACATTTCGTATCCTCTGAACTCGCCCAAACTTATCAGATGGATCCGTCGAGGATTGGCATCGCCCGAGCTAACCGAGCTTCCGGGACGCGATTTGCTGATCGCCTTTGAAGATCTCATTTCGATGCGAGTGATTTCCGCACTGAGGTCGGCAGGCGTCAAATGGTCGGAGATATACGAGGCAAACCTGTGGCTGCGAAGTCACCTAGGTGTTCAGAGGCCGTTCGCAACCGAAGACATCTGGGTCGGTCAAGGCCAGATTTTTGCTGAGTGGACCAAGAGACTGATTTCGGCGAGCAGGCACGGTCAAATGGCGCTCGATCTGCTGTGGCAGTACGTAATACCGGTTCATGGCCTGACGTTTGATGAGAAGTCTAAGGTAGCCACCTCCTGGGAACCTCTGGACAGCATAGTTCTGGCACCCTGGATTCAGTTTGGCGCGCCCTGCATTAAGGGAACGCGAATTCCTACCCGGACCATCTCAGGTATGGTCGAGGCCGGCGACTCGGCGGATTGGGTAGCGAGTGCGTTCGGTCTCTCACTGGAAGAGGTGCGGGCAGCCTGTGACTGGGAATCTCGTCTTAGAGCCAACTGACCCGGTTTTTCTGCTGGATGAATCACTAGTCCCCGCAGTTGCACGTTCCCTGCAACTGGTTGGTTACAATTTCGTAGATGTAGCGACCGCCTTTGGGACAAAGGGATCTCAAGATCCTGAGATAATCGAGTGGTGCGGGCGCAACCAGGCAGTCTGGATTCACGCCGATGACAGGGCAAGAAGACAGCATAGAGCCTTGCTGCAAACGAGTGGCATCAGAACCCTGTGGATATACAGGCGGAGGGGTCGCATGACTGGCAAGGAGCAGCTACGCATCTTAGCCTTCGTGCTGATCTTATTCAGAGATTGGCTGAACACCCGTCAATCCGCCACTACAGGGCATCCGCCGCCAAAACCCTCGTTGCGTCCCGTCAATATATGATGCTTAGTAGTCTCCTATAATGACCTCCTTCCACGAGTCAGAAGTCGAAGAAGCCGCCCTTGCATGGCTGGCCGATCTCGGCTGGAGTGTTAAGCACGGCCCCGACATCGCGCCCGGCGCACCCGGCGCCGAGCGCGATAACTACGACCAGGTGTTCCTTGAGCATCGGCTGCGGGACACCCTCGCCGCGCTGGTGGTTGGGAGGTGAGGACACCGCCATGACAGCAGTTCAATACCATCTCGGCAAGTTTCCTCCCGAGAATCTAGATTGGGCTCGGCTCGTGCCTGCTATCGGACGTGCGCACTCCTCGGTGGCCGCATATGGAGCGATGCTGGAGAGCATGCCGAATACCAATGTCCTCATTTCACCGCTTGCGACCCAGGAGGCTGTCTATTCGAACCGTATCGAGGGTACCCAGACTACCCTGACCCAGGTCTTAACCTTTCAGGCGGATGAGAACCACTCCGTTGACGATCCGGTCAAGAGAAACGATGCACATGAAGTTGTCAACTACAGGGTTGCCCTGGATACCGCCATCAGCCAGATGGAACAGATACCTCTGTCGTTGAGGCTCATTCGCGATGCTCATCGCATCCTGATGAGAGGCGTCAGGGGGCAGGACAAGGCGCCGGGCGAGTACCGCCGCATACCCAACAGCGTCTGGATAGGCCCTCCTGGTTCGACCATAGAGAGTGCCGACTTTGTGCCATGCCCTGTAGAGCATCTGGCGGGCGCCATGGATACATGGGAGAGGTTCATTCACTCGGATGAACCTGACCCGCTGGTGCAACTGGCAATCGTTCACGCCGAGTTCGAGTCGATCCACCCCTTTCTGGATGGGAACGGACGGATAGGCCGGTTAATCGTTCCTCTCTATATGGTCTCGAAGGGTCTCCTGGAGGCCCCACACTTCTACATCAGTGGGTTTCTCGATCAGCATCGAGACGAATACTATGAGCGGCTGCAGGCGGTGTCCCGCAACGATGATTGGACCGGCTGGTCTGAGTTCTTCCTTACGGCAATCGCGGAACAGGCCAACGTCAACCTCTCCAGGGCCAGGAGCATCTTGGCTCTCTACGATGAGCTGAAGGAATGGGTGGTTGACGAGACCCGTTCTCAATACGGTGTTCGTGCGCTCGACTGGATCTTTGGGAAGCCTATCTTTCTCTCATCCGACTTCGTGGGGAACTCCGGGATTCCCGCACCGACGGCATCCAGGTTACTAAGGGTCCTTCGTGACAGCGGCATGTTGGACGTAGTGCGTGAAGCCCGGGGAAGGCGACCAGCGCTCCTAGCGTTCATCAGGCTCCTGCGAGTGGCAGAAGGTAGCGAGTAGGTTGTGGATCACCAATTGAGGACAACGCTTTTTGTATATCATAGAATGGCGCTGCATGATGTACAACGGCGCTTGTGGTGAAACCATGATGCACAATGAGCATCACGACGAGCGAAGAGCATCTTCATGACCACCCTCTCGGAAGCTGATGTCGAACAGGCTGCCCTCGGCTGGTCCGTAGCCCACGGCCCAGGCATCGCCCCTGATACTCCCAACGCCGAGCGCGACAGCTACGACCAGGTGTTCCTTGAGCATCGGCTGCGGGACACCATCGCCATGCTGGACTCGCTGGCGGAGGAGATGAGGTAGGGGCAGGTTTAGCACCCGCAAAGCGGCTGGCGAAGCAAACCTGCCCCTACATGTCGTGTACACCCTCCGACTCATGTGTGACCCAAGCCGGTCTCGATCTTTGCGACTACTGACAGGAAGGCTATACCCTCACACAATGAAGCTACTATTCAAGGCTCTCCCCACTCTGCTCCTGCTGACCGCCGCTTCTGCTGCGGTCGTCCTCACCGCGTGCAGCGAACCCGCACCGGCGAGCAGTCCCACTCTGGCGGATACCCCTACTCCGGTGGCAGAGAGCGTCCCTTCACCGACAGCCCAGGCGACGGTTGCACAGCAGTGGCCTCCGGCGCCACGTCCCACCCCGACGCCCGGTGCGATGCTGGTGCTGCCCACACCGGAGCCAAGCGTCCTGGCAGACGAGGTCTATGCCGTACTGAGTACGCTGACCACGCAGTACAGCCCTCGTGAGAGCATAACCGACGAGGAGGTGGAGGCGGCTCTGTACCTTCAGAAGAACCTCGAATCACTTGGCTATGAGGCCTTGCTCCAGGAGTTCAACACTCCTCGGATCTTCATCCCCGAACTAAACCTGACCTCAGGTGAGGACGAGCCGATTTTAAACTCCGAGGAGTCCCATGTGCATCCGGTGCCGGTAATTTTGGAGGAGAACGACTCTGCGACGGGCCTGGTGACGGATGTGGGTGACGCGCGCGAGGAGGACATCCCTGACGACGGACTGGCGGGCATGGTTCCACTCATAGAACTTGGCGCTACTACTTTCCGTGAACAGGTCGACCGTGTCGCAGAGGCAGGTGCGCCGGGTGCGATAGTCACCAGCGCAGAACTTGACGACATCCTGATCCCTTTTACCTACCCCTCTACCATCCCGGTGTTCTGGCTAAGCCCCGCAGATGTCCGCGCGGTGCTGCGACTGATCGAACAGGGCGAAAGAGTATCGGCAACCCTTAACGCCAATATGAAATACGCGGCAGTGTCCCAGAACGTGGTGGCGACCATGCGCAAGAGAGCGGACGACGAACCGCGGCGGCAGGTCATCCTTGGCGCACACTACGACACGGTTGAGGACACACAGGGCGCGAGCGACAACGGCTCGGGCGTTTCTGCGCTGATGACCGTGGCCCGGCACATTGCGGAACGGGACTACCCCTTCGACATCAGAATCGTCCTGTTCGGAGCAGAGGAATACGGACTATTCGGCAGCGATCACTACGTCGACAATATGAGCCAGGTGGAGATAGACAGCGCCATCATCATGCTGAACTTCGACGCACTGGGGTCAGGGAATACGCTCAATGCGATTGGCGACTTCGACCTCGTGTCCAAAGCCATAGAGGTCGGCAAGGATCTCGGCGCGCGCATCGCCCTGGAGGGCACCAGAGGGGCGTCGAGCGATCACGCGCCGTTCGCAGAGGTCGGCATACCCGTGTTGTTCCTGTCGTCCAACGACACCTCCCGCATCAACTCCCCTGAAGACACCATCGACCACATCAACCCCGACCTCCTCGGCTACGCCGCCGAGATCGGAATCGCCATGCTCGACCAGCTGGCGAACGAACCACGGTAGGGGTAGGTAAACTGGCAATTCGTTCGTCCTGAGCTTGTCGAAGGACATCCCCAACCCCTGGATTCCCGCTTCCTCGGGAATGACGGTTTAGGACTACCTACCCCTGTCAGCCCTGAAGGAGAGGGGGCCGGCGATCTTCCCAAGCGCGCCCCAACCTGCGACCAGCCGAACTCGTTGTAACTGGAAACCCGGAGGTTGTAACCTCACACCATGAAACCTCTTCCTAAGTCTCTTACGTCCCAGCTTCTGCTGCTGTTCGCAGCCGCAACGGTAGCCGTACTCGTCGCGTGCAGCTCTGAGGAGGCCCCTCCACCGGTAGCTGCTGCGCCAACTGAGATCGTAGCGCCTCCGACTGCAACGGCTGCACGCCCTACTGCAACAGTCGAGGCGGGGCCGACGGCGACGCCAAGACCGTCGCCGACTCCGATGCCGATGATGCCCACACAGACACCGCTGCCACGGCCGACAGCGACTCCGGCGCCCGTAGCGCCAAGCGCACTTGCCGACGAGGTATTCGAGACGCTGCAGGAGTTGACCGACGAGTACAGCCCGCGGGAGAGCGCGACCGACGAGGAGCTTGAAGCCGCCCAGCACCTGCGCGGCAGGCTCAGCGACCTCGGCTACGAGACCTCGATACAGGAGTTCGGCGTCACGCTCCCGAACGCGATGGTGGAACTGGTTCTGCCTACGGGCGATGCGCCGGAGTCGCCTCGGTCGGTCCCGATCGCGGCGTCTGTCCAGGGGATCGCCACCGGACTGCTGACATACGTTGACCGCGCGTTCGAGGACGACATTCCATCCGAGGGACTCGATGGACGAATCGCGCTGATCGAGCGGGGCGACATCACCTTCGAGGAGAAGGTGAAGCGCGTAGCCGATGCCGGAGCGGTCGGGGCGATCATCTTCAACAACCAGGAGGGCCTCTTCTTCGGCAGGTTCGCCAACCAGCCGAGCATCCCGGCAGTCGCCATCAGCCAGGCTGACGGACGCGAACTCCGCGACCTCGTCGAGCAGGACGACCTCGGGGCGACCGTGTCGGTCGGCGACGAGACATCGCCTTCGCGCAACGTCATCGCAGACATGCGCACGTCCACGGGCAGCGACCGGACGGTCATTGTCGGGGCGCACTACGACACGGTGCCAAACTCCCAGGGCGCGAGCGACAACGGCTCGGGCATCTCGACGGTGCTGACGATCGCAGAGCACATATCCGATCGCGACTACCCGTTCAACGTGAGGGTCATCCTGTTCGGCGCGGAGGAGATCGGGCTGTTCGGCAGCCGCCACTACGTCGAGAACATGAGCAAGGATGAGGTCGACAACACGATCGCCATGCTGAACTTCGACGCGTTCGGATCGGGCAGGACTCTCCAGGCGGCTGGCGACATCCAGCTAACCGGCGAGGCGACAAGGATCGGGAGCAACCTCGGTATGAACCTGGGCACGTTCTCGGAGGACCCGATCACGGGCCGTTCAGGCTGGCCGGAATCCCGGTGCTGTTCCTGATCTCCGACGACATATCGCGCATCAACTCGCCCGCAGACGAGATCCAGCACATCAACCCCGAGCTGCTGGGCCGCGCCGCCGAGATCGGCATCCTGATGGTCGAGTGGCTAGGCGAGGAGAACTAGGGGCGGTCCAAGCTTTCGAGTATAATTCCCCTGCAAGAGGGGGTAGAGAGTCATGGCAGATCCTACAATCTCCAGTCCACCAATCGATGATGCATTGAAGAAGCAGGTGCTGGAACACCTGGGGGACCCGGCCGCCATAGCAGCAGAGCTAAGTGAGTTCCGAGAACTCGCTATTTGTCTGGATGCCGAGTACGGGGACCTACTACGCCTGTATCCCGACCAGTGGGTGGCGATGGGGAAGGATGGAGTCATTGTGGCCACAGCAACTACAATGGACGGCCTGTTCCAGCAACTTGACGAGAAGCAGATCCCCTACGAGGACGTCGTTCACGACTACCTGGACTCCAACCCAAGGTCACTGCTCCTTTGATAGATGGATGGTTCGACAGGAATGGCCATCCTTATGTGACAGCCATTCTAGTCCTGCCTCGTCTGGACTTCAGACGCCTGACGCTCAGACGGTCCTGCATCCCAGAGATTGCGCAGGCATGCCATACGACAGACTGACATCCGCTGGCCAGTCAGGTGGAGTAGGTGGTCTGGCAACCTACTACAGCGAGCCAGCCTACATCGCGTTTCGAGACGAAACGCGCACTCACATCTACCTCCAGACCGTGGGGATTGCTGAACCCGGTGACCACAACGAGTCAATCCCCTCTCTATTGGGTCAGGACATCCTGCAGCACTGGCGAGTCCTCCATGACCGACCTGCTGACAGCCTGACAATCGACGTCGTTCAATCAGACCTAACGATAGTGGACTAGACAGGATCGGCGAAAGCACAAGGGGCAGGTCTGAGACCTGCCCCTACATATTCCGATTACGGTTGTTCTAAACTCTACTCCATGCGGGAGCCGCCCCAGGCTCGGGATACGCCGCCGGCGGTGGGCTCTACTATCGCGTTGATGACGGCGGGCTTGCCGCTGTCGAACGCGCGCTGGAGAGCGGGCTTGATCTCGTTGGGGTCCTCGACCCTCTCGCCGTAGGCTCCGAGCTCGCGGGCCATGCCGTCGAAGTTGGTGAAGCCAAGCTCACGGCCGGGCTTGCGCTTGTCAGGCGTCCGGGCAGTCCAGCCGGCGTTGTTGGAGATGACGGTTGTGGCGGACACAGGTGTCCAGCTCCATCGCGTTCATGCCCATCGAGCCGTCGCCGTGCAGCACGAGCACCTGCTTGTCGGGCTTGGCGAGCTTCGCGCCGATACCGTAGGGCAGGCCGACGCCCATCGTGCCGGTGACGCCGGAGTTCAGCCTGTGGCCAGGCACGAAAGTCGGGATGTTCTGGCGTCCGATGTGCAGGATCTCGTTGCCGTCCACCGAGACGATGGCGTCGCGGTCTAGGAACTCACGGATCTCCTTGCAGAGGCGAACCGGGTGCATCGGCATCTGGTCGGAGTTCTGCAGTGCGGCGCCCTGCGCGGCACGCTGGTCTTCGATTTCGCTCAGGCGCAGGATCCAGTCGGACTCGATGCGGCCAGCCCAGTCGGCCTCACGGTTGCGGGCCTCTTCGAGCATCTGCGATACGACCGTCTTGGCATCGCCGACGATTCCGAGGTCGATGTTGCGATTGTGTCCAAGCTCAGCGGGGTCGATGTCGATCTGCACGACCTTGGCGTTGGGGTTGAAGCGGTGTCCATACTGGACCATCCAGTTCAACCTGGTGCCGACGACGAGTACGAGGTCGGTCTCGCGCATGGCGGTGCTTCGGGCGGCCTGGAAGGATACGGGGTTGTCCTCGGCGACGAGTCCTCGGGACATCGGGGCCGTGTAGAACGGAGTCGAGGTCAGGTTGACCAACTCGGTAAGCTCGTTTGCGGCACCGGAGAAGAACGCTCCGCCGCCGGCGAAGATCATCGGGCGCTCAGCGGCGGCGAGCATGTCGACGGTCTCCCTGACGACGCTGGCCTCAGCGGCCGGCCTGGTGCGCCTCTCGGCACGCCACGGAGTTATCGCGTCTTCCTCATCAACCTCTTCGTAGAGCACGTCTGCGCCGCAGTCGATGTAGACGGGGCCCGGGCGGCCGGTCGTGGCCTTGCGGAAGGCCATGCTGACGACCTCAGGGTAGCGCGCGGCCTGCGTGGTCTGGTGCACCCACTTCATCATCGGCTCCATGATGCCGACCTGGTCGACCTCCTGGAAGGCCTCGCGTCCGATCTCGTGGACGGGGCCTGCGCCGCCGAGAATGACCATGGGGGCGCAGTCGATGGCGGCTGTGTAGACGCCGGTGAGCAGGTTGAGCGTGCCAGGGCCGGATGCTGCGGTGCAGACGCCGGGCTTGCCGGTGACGCGAGCGTAGGCGTGAGCGGCGAACGCTGCGGCCTGCTCGTGCCTGAAGTCGATGCAGCGTATGCCGAAGTCCTCGGCAGCCATAACGATGTCGAAGTTGGGTCCGCCCATCAGGTAGAAGAGCGTGTCCACGCCCTCTTCCTTGAGCGTCCGCGAAATGAGATAGCTTCCGATAACCTTGGCCATACGTCTCTCCTAGTTTGAGTTTCGACGAATTTGTGCCTGTTCACAGGGGTGATGACAGGCCAAGCCAAGGGTATCACAAACGTGAATAGGGGGTCACGGAGGGGGTTCAACTGTATCCACTAAGGGCACTAAGAGCACGAAGGCTGACAGGGGTAGGTAAACCAGCAATTCGTTCGTCACCGGATCAAGCCCGGTGCAGGCTCTGAGCTTGTCGAAGGATGCCCCCAGCCCCTGGATTCCGGCTTTCGCGGGAATCCAGATCCTCGCACACGCACATCGCGGCTTTGGTATTATCTGAAAGCAGTAAGTGAGGCGAGGAGTGTTGAGGCCATGCGTGACATACCGATAGTCTTTCCCATCGCACTGGCGATAATCGTCGCCATGCTGCTGTTCACCAGCGCCTACGCCGTCTCAGCCAACGCGGTTGCGAACAACGCAGCCTACTCCTCACAGGTGTCTCCCACCGGATTCATGATTCCGACCGGCCAGCGCAACGCCGCGCCAGAGGGTTCCGGCAACTACAACTGGTACGAGCAGGCCGCCCTCGCCGTTTGACCGCTCCACTGACTGCAGGTGTAGTCACAACCCCCATCCGCTAACCGGAAGATCAGGTATATGGCACGAACGATTTCGATCGAAGAGGAGATCGCGCGCCCCGTCGCAGAGGTGTGGGACGGGCTCACCGACTGGGGTAATGCCCACAGATGGATGCCCGGGGTCGAGGGAATGTCGGCCGACGGCGAGACCGCCAAGGGCACCACGCTGACATTCCGTTCACGCGGCGCGGACCGCTCAAGCGCCATCGTCCACTGCGAATCTGGAAAATCGATCGTTTTGCGCTCTGTTCAGGGCGGAGTGACCGCCGACTACAGGTACGAAGTCCACGACATCGACGGAAGCTCTACCCGAGTCGCACTGGAGGCCGACTGCCAGGTCACAGGACTCTGGCTTCAAACAGCCTCGCCCCTCCTCCGCATCGCCATCCGCCTCACCGACGGCAAGCAGCTAAGGCTGCTAAAGGCAATGCTCGAGGGCGCATAGGGCGGCGCCCGGATGCCTTGACTGTAGTCCTCTCGAGGCTGCAGGACTAGCCAGTGTGCTCCGACAGCAGCGCCCGAACCGAGGGCACTAGTTCTTTGGGAATCTGCATGACCGTCTGTGTCGAGTCCTCGAGAGCAGACTCGTCTTCAGCGACCTCTTCTTCCTCGCTCATCGATTCATAGTGCTGGAGCAGAAGACGGACACGTTCCTCGTCCCAGCCGGGCGGAAAGTTGGTGGTGTTCTTCATCTTGATCTCCGTCTCACACGTCGTCTATAAGCCGCGAGTGGCCTGCCCCTCAACTCGTATGCTGTGACTACAAATGCTTGATCAGGCACCGGATCTGGTACATAGATGACACGGATATATCTCCCTCCACCGGTCCGTCCGATCGCGACTCGTGAGCCTTCACGGCCAGGCCTGTCTTCACCCGGTGCCGCCAGGACGTATTCAACCTCCCCCTCTTCAACTCCATGTGAATGAATGTGGGGAAGTCCCGTCTCGGGGTCGATGTAGTATCTAAGGTCCACTTAGTGCAGTCTCGGAATCTTACTCTAGTAACGCCGACGGTCGGTGTCAATTTCGTGCCCTCTTGACCCACTAAGAACATATGTACTATCATGCCCTCAAACCCATGTCCCTACCCCAATACATCAGAGACAACACCAACGACGGCCACAACATCGCCCGCGTCCTCATCGACGTCTTGGAAGGACGCCTCGACGGCACCAAGATCAGCCACAGGCTGACAGCCGCGAGACTCCTCACCATCTACGGACACGAAGACGCCGACGACTTCATCGCCGACAACACTCCCGATACACCAGCCGAGAAGTCCGGCGAGAAGATCTGGCTTGAGATCGACCCCGGACTCAGAACGCTCATCAATGCCAGGACCGACGATGGACGGGTCATCTGCATGTTCCTCATCGACGTGATGGAGGGAAGGTTCGAAGGCAGCCACGTCGGACACCGGGTATCGGCAGCCAGAGAACTTCTCAGCCGAGCGTACGGCAAGAGTCCAGGCAGGAGCTTGCCAAAGCCACCGGGCTCGAACTCAACAAGGCGTCAGCCCCACAAGACACACCAGAGAGTCCCGTCCGCTCCGACACAGGCCGTCACATCAGCCCCAGCAGCGAGCACAGTGGCCCTGGACGAACCCGAGCAGCAGTCGGACCATGAGATCGATCCTCGCATCGAAATCGTAAGGGATGCTCAAGACTGGCTGGACATAGTCGAGTCCCCCAGGTACGAGTTCATGGACGAGTGCGAACACCCGGACTTCGACCCATACGCCGCCACCATCGACGAGGAGTACTTCAAGTCATTCACCTCCTGCCAGGACCCCGACTGCGAGGTCCACGGCAGTCACCCCGAAATCCACTGGGACCCCAACGCCCACCACTACTGACC
>JAGWBK010000023.1:0-55890 GCA_021295915.1 Dehalococcoidia bacterium | reverse complement strand
GGGGAGAGGGCTGGGGTGAGGGCGAAAGGTCCGACTCCAACCTACTGGACACCACCCACACATCTCTGGATTCCGGCCTCCGCCGGAATGACGATTTGCGAATACCTACGCTTGTCAGCCCTGAGGGAGAGGGGATCAATTGACTAAGGGGCCAGTTGGCTGGGTGGTTCAGGTGCGGGTGAGGCTGAGGTACTCTTCGAGGTGTTTTCTCAGGAGGACGCGGCCGCGGTGGAGGCGCGATTTGAAGGAGGAGACGGTGATGTCGAGCGCATCGGCGGCTTCGGCGTTGGTCAGGCCCTCGACGTCTCTCAGCACGACTGCGGCCCTGAAGTCCTCGGGAAGCATCGCGATGCCCTCGCGCAGCCTGTCTCCTAGCTCGGAGTTCGAGGCGAACCGGTCGGGCGTGTCGGACCAGTCCGGTATCTCCACGTCCTCGAGGCCGGTGCGCGTCAGAGTCCGCTCCCTCTTGTCCTTGCGCAGCCGCATCAGCGCGGCGTTGACTGTGATCCGGTACAGCCAGGTCGTGATCTTCGAGTCACCCCTGAAGCGGTCGTATGCCCTGTAGGCCGAAATCAGGGCCTCCTGCGCGACCTCTTCGGCGTCCTCGGGCCTGCCCATCATCTTGAGGGCGACGTTGTAGACAAGGTCTGAGTGCTGCTCGACGACCTGCTCGAAATCGGGGACCACTGCCGAGTTCTGTGAGTGCTGTGCGGACTGTTCTGCCACGGTATTTCTACGGGAACCTCGGACGAATCAGGAGCGAGTTGCACCCTATTGGGGGTGTATTGCATCCAATTGTATCTGATAGGTGGGTTAGTAGTAAGTGGAATTGATCACCCCCGTATCCAGTACGGGGTAGCTCTCACTCCAGCCCTCTGGATTGCCGAGCGGCGAGCCATTCCATGGGTTCCCGCTTTCGCGGGAATGACGGTGGGTGCGTGGGGAGAGGGGGTCTGTTGGAGGAGGGCGAGGGTCGCTGTTGACGGTCAGGCGGGGTTGGAATAGAGTTTAATCGCTTTAACAGGGGCGGTAACTGGCAGGATGATTTCACGACTGGTCAGACTATTCAGGGGACGCGAGCTCGACTGCGGCGAGGTTAGAGCGGCGTCCTCGGACTTCATCGACGGCGACCTCAGCTCGGGGGAGTCGTCCAGGATCAGGTCGCACCTTGAGCGGTGCGGTCCGTGTACGGCGTTCATCGAGACGCTGAGGGCTACGATTGACTTGCTGCATTCGACCGCCGCGTCGGGGGCGCCTGCCGGATTCAGGGAGCGTGTTCAGGAGCGCATTCGGGGTGGGTAGTGTTGAACTACCAAGGTAGGGGCAGGTTTAAAACCTGCCCCTACAGGATGAATGTGCGGCGCGCGTTGCTGTCCCAATACCCGACTGATTGAGGTTCTACTGTCATGAAGATCGCTGTTTGCATTAAGCAGGTGCCTGTTGTCTCGATGATCAAGTTCGACAATGAGACACGGCGTGTTGTGCGCGAGGGTGTGCCGAACGAGGTCAACCCATACGACGTGCTGTCGCTGTCGCTAGCTGTGCGACTCAAGGGAGAGCATGGCACAGAAGTCGTCGCGCTCACTATGGGGCCGCCACAGGCGTCCGACGCGCTCGTGCAGGCTCTCGCGATGGGTGCTGACCGCGCTGTACACCTCAACGACCGCGCGTTCGCCGGCTCGGACACGCTGGCGACCTCCCGTGCACTGGCGCTGGCCCTCGAACGAGAGCAGCCAGACCTCGTCATCTGCGGACGCAACAGCACGGACGCGGAGACCGGGCAGGTCGGGCCTGAGATCGCCGAGATCCTCGGGGTTCCGCAGATCACGGCGGTATCGAAGCTCGACATGAACCCTGAGGCGGGCACTATCTCGGCCACACGGCTGACTGACGAGGGCTACCAGGAGCTTGAGTGCCCGATGCCTGCGCTGGTGACCATAACGGACGGCGCAGCCGAGGAGGTCTACCCGAGGCGGGAGGCGATGGCGGAGGCCGCCTCCAGGCCGATAGAGCAGCTTACCGCCGCCGACCTGACCGACGACATGTCGCAGTTCGGGCTGGACGGCTCTCCGACATGGGTGGACGAGATATTCTCACTGGAGTCGACGAGACTCGGCACGGTCGTGCGCGACCTCCCGCCAGCGGAAGCAGTAGCCCAGATGATGGAGTTCCTCGAAGAGCGGGGAGTGTTCGGTCCTTCGACAAGCTCAGGACAGGCCCCTTCGACAGGCTCAGGACGAACGGGGGTGGCCAGAGGGCCACGGCTGGAGCAAGGCCCTTCGACAAGCTCAGGACGAACGGAGGGGGCGATCTGGGTGGTCGCAGAGGTCATCGGCGGTGAGGTCCGGCCGGTTACGCTGGAGCTCCTCGGACGGGCGCGAGAGCTTGCGGCGCAGATAGGCACCACCGTCGAGGCCGTGCTGATTGGGGACGACGACGATGGACGCATCCGGCAGTTGACTGCGTACGGTGCTGACACGGTGCACATCGCGGGCGGCTCAGGGCAGGCTACATACGACACCGAGGCTCACACTGCGGCGTTGACGGCGGCGATCAAAGCGCAGTCGCCATTCGCAGTGCTGGTGCCGTCCACTGCCAACGGGCGCGACCTCGCAGCGAGAGTGGCGGGCAGGCTGGAACTCGGACTCACCGGCGACTGCGTGGGCCTCGACATAGACGACGAAGGACGGCTCTCACAGCTCAAGCCGGCGTTCGGGGGAAGCATCGTCGCGCCAATCCTGTCGCGCACGCTTCCCAACATGGCGACTGTGCGACCCGGCATCCTGACGGCGTGCGATCCGGACGAGTCGGTCGAGCCGGTGGTCAACCGGATCGACGTCGGGACGGTCGAAGCGTCAGGGGTCAGGGTGCTTCGAAGCGTGTCGGACGAGTCGGCAGAGGGCGCAGAGCTTGAGCGTGCGGCGAGGGTGGTGTCAGTCGGCATGGGCATCGGCGGGCCTGAGAACCTCGGGCCGATACGCGAGCTTGCGTCGGCGCTTGGCGCGTCCATAGGCACGACCCGGGACGTGTGCGACCTCGGATGGCTGCCGCGCCAGTATCAGTTAGGGCTGTCCGGCAAGGCAGTCGCGCCGGAGCTGTACGTTGCGGTCGCGCTGCGCGGACCGTTCAACCACACGGTCGGGATACAGCGGTCGGGGACGATCGTC
This sequence comes from Dehalococcoidia bacterium, assembly GCA_021295915.1. NCBI lineage: Bacteria > Bacillati > Chloroflexota > Dehalococcoidia > Dehalococcoidia bacterium. Next base: position 52,723 of record JAGWBK010000023.1, on the reverse strand, counting down.
GCGATCAACAACAGTGCGAGGTCGCAGATATTCCGCGCGTCCGATTTCGGGATACTCGGCGACTGGAATGAGATAGTGCCTGAGTTGACGACTGCGATCAGACAGCGTCTGGGCGTGTGATAAGATCAGCGCGCAGGACCGTCTTATCAATAGCCGATAACTGGAGGTTTTCGAATGGCAGATGAAGTATCAATCACACCCCGAGCGAACGGCCCGCTGCTGGTCCAGGGGAACTTCAAGATCGTTGACGCCCAGGGCAACGAGTACTCCGTCGATGGAGACGTGGTAACGCTGTGCCGCTGCGGTCAGAGCGAGAACAAGCCCTTCTGCGACGGCACACATCGTCCGGCAGGTTTCGAGGCCGATAGCGAGGCGAAGTAGCACAATGGGGCAGGTTCTAAACCTGCCCCTACCAGTTCGTAAACCACCCCCGCCAGTCCATGTCAGCCTAATTCGCGGCTGTGACACGGAGTAGCGAGGGTGAATCTTTTGTAAGAAAGGCGGGGAGAATAGGGGTCCGGCGTTATTCCTGTTCGGCGGGGGTGTACTGGCCGAGGAAGACGCGGGTGAGGATATCGGTGTCCCTGACTGAATCCGGGGTACCGCCGTGTACGACCCTGCCCCTGTCGAGCACGTAGGCGCGGTCCACTATGTCCAGGACTCCCTTGATGTTGTGCTCGACGACCAGGATGGTGGTGTTGAGCCTTTCGCTGATCTCCGAGACCTTCTGAAACACCTCGCTGACGATTATGGGCGCGAGTCCCAGCGTCGGCTCGTCTAGCAGCAGCACCTCTGGTCCGGCCATGAGTCCACGTCCGAGAGCCAGCATCTGCTGCTGTCCGCCTGACATCTGGCTGGCGAGGTCGCGTCGCTTCTCATGCAGGATCGGGAACAGCTCCATCACCGAGTCCATGCGCCGGTCCTTCTCATCAGGATCGTTGAGATAGAGACAGCCCATTTCGAGGTTCTCCTCAATGGTGAGGTGGGTGAACACACGCCTGCCCTGAGGGACAAACGCGATGCCCTCTTTGACTATCTCGTGGGTGGCTGCGACCAGCGGCTGCTGTCGCCAGTACACGTCTCCGCCTACCACGGGAGCGAGGCCCATGATGGCCTTGAGTACGGTGGACTTCCCCGCGCCGTTTGGGCCCATCACGGCGACGACTTCGCCCCTGCTCACGCCCAGTGAGATACGGTCGAGCGCGACGACCGCGCCGTAGTGGACTGATATGTCGACGAGGTCTAGGAGTCTTTCTTCTTCACCAATCACTGTTCTTACCTTGTACTCGGGAAGTATCTAAAGTCCTGCCCTCTCATGGCGGTGCGAAGAGGGTAGTTATTCTTGCTTTTCACCCTCACCCCAGCCCTCTCCCTGAGGGAGAGGAGGCCGTCGGCTGGTAATCATACCTGTCTGTGCATCTTTACATACCCCTCTCAGCCCTGAGGGAGAGGGGGTCTGATGGCTGGATTCGAGGGAGAGGGGGCCCTATGCCGCCATATGTCTACGTCCCCAGGTAGGCCTGTATCACCTCATCGCTGGCGAGGACTTCTGTGACGTCTCCCTCTGCGAGAAGTCTGCCGCTGTCGAGCACGATCAGGTGGTCGGTCAGCTCTCGTACGATGTCCATGTTGTGGGAGATGAAGATGATGGAGCGTCCCTCGTCGCGCATGAGCCTCATGATGTCCTTAACCTGCTCCAGCATCTGTGGGAACAGGCCGGCAAACGGCTCGTCGAACAGGTAGGTGTGGACATCCAGCGCCATCGCGCGGCCTATCTCAAGCAGCTTGCGCTGGCCGTATGAGAGGTCCATGGCAAGCGAGTCGCGCTTCTCCCACATGCCGACGTTCTCGAGGATGTTCTGCGCCTTCTCACGGTGGCTCTGCTTGCCCCGCTCCATCAGCGCGCGGAACGTGCGTCTCTCGGTCAGCACCACCATGATGTTGTCCCAGACGCTGATCTGATCGAACAGCCTGACCTCCTGGAAGGTGCGCGTGATGCCGTGTTCAGGGGTCTCGTGCGCCCTCACGACCCTTAGGCCGACGCCGTCAATGATGACTATTCCGCCGTCCAGAGGCAGCGTGCCGCTGAGAAGGTTCACAAGCGTTGATTTGCCCGAGCCGTTGGGGCCGACGATACTGGTCATGCCGGTCCTGGGGATGGAGATGGAGAGCCGGTCCACGGCCCTGACGGCACCGAAGTGCTTGGAGATCTCGGAGGTCTCCAGGACGAAGTCGTGATGGTCTGCAGATGGCCCTTCGACAAGCTCAGGACGAACGATCGTGGCCGCCTCCGACCCCTCTTTTCTCACTCCTCTTTCCTCGCTCCTCGTCATAGCCTGTACCTCCCAACCAGACCCTGCGGCCTGAACAGCATCAGCAGCACCAGGAGTATACCAAGCACCACCTGCCTGGCCTGGCCGATGTACTCGACTGGCATGAACGGCAGGAAGCGCATCCCCTCTTCGAGCAGGACGAACGCCATCGCGCCGAGCAGAGAGCCCCAGATGGTGGCCAGTCCTCCGAGAATCACGATTGATATGAGCAGTATCGATTCGAGCAGTACGAACGAGAACGGGTCTATGAAGCTGGTCCAGCTGCTGAACAGGCCGCCCGCGAGTCCCGCCATCATGGCGGATATGACCCATATGGCGAGCTTGTACTGCGTCACCTGGTAGCCGAAGACCTCGATCGCCTGCTCGTCCTCGCGAATTGCGGTGAGCACCCTGCCGAACGAAGACGTCACTATGAACCACGCTATCACCATGACGATGGCGAGGAGCACCAGCGCGAAGATGAGGAAATCCAGCTCGCCGTCGAGCACCCAGTTTCCTATCTTGGGCCGGGCGATCTCGTGGATTCCGAATGCTCCCCTGGTGAGACCCCGCCAGTTCAGGAACACGTTGAACGCGATGATCGCGAATCCGAACGATACGAGCACGTAGATATCGTCCCTGAACCTGTTGAACACCACGCCCACGACTATCGCTACCAGCCCGGCCAGCAGAACGCTGACGGGCAGGGCGGCGAAGAATGGCCAGGCAAACGTGGGTATAGCCTCGGTGCGGAGCTGCTCGTACTCGGGGTTAGAGCTCAGAATCGCCATTGCGTAGGCACCGATGCCGAAGAAGCCGATGTGACCAACCGACAGCAGTCCGGTGAAGCCGACGACGAGGTTGAGACTCACGGCAAGTATCGCCCAGATGGCGAAGACCGTCCCCACGGTGATGGCGAATCCGACGCCCTGCCACAGCATGAATCCGATGGCCCACGCGATGACGAACAGGTTCGCCCACAGCTGGACGTTGCCCTTGGCGGTTTGCCAGAAGGTCCTGGGATCTCGGAACAGTGTCGCGAAGTCCCTGAACAGCTGTCTATTCATCAACAATGGTTCTTCTTTCCGAGTCTCTTTCCGTTTTCGCGGGGATGGCTGGAAGGCGGCCTTTTCACCCTCACCCCAGCCCTCTCCCCCGTATCAAGTACGGGGCAGGCTCTGAGGGAGAGGGGGTTTTGCTCACTCCATTTTGCGCTCACCACGTCTCTGAGAATACGAAACTACTTTCTTGGCAGCAGGCCGTTGGGCCAGAACGACAGGAACAGAATCAGAAGGACGAACGAGATCGCGTCCTTCCACTCTCCTGCGAGGTCCCAGATGCCGAACTGCTCGATCAGGCCGAGCACGAACCCGCCGACGATTGCGCCGTACATGTTCCCGATGCCGCCGACCACCGAGGCGATCCACCCCTTGAGCAGCAGCAGCAGGCCCATCCTGGGTTGAATGGCGGTATCGTGTCCGCTCAGCACGCCCGCGGCGGCGGCGTAAATCGCGCCTATGAAGAACACGACGGCGATGACCACAGTCGTGTTGATACCCACGACCTTCGATACCTCTTCGTCGTCACCGATAGCCCTGACGGCCTTCCCGAAAGAGGTCATCTTCAGCAGGAACAGAAGGAAGACGAACCCTACGAGGGCGACGGCGATGGTGAATACGTTGAATCCCTTGATGTTCGCACCGGCGATCTTCCACGGCGTGCTGCCGAACGCGTCGGGCAGGGGTCGTGGCGCGCTCTGGAATATGATCGTGGTGAACGCGGTGATCGCGAGCAGGATACCCAGCGTGGCCACGAGCATGACCAGCGGGGACCTCGCCCGCTCTCGCATGTACACGTACAGACCCCTGTACAGCGCGAGTCCCACTATGCCGGCCAGCAGGCAGGAGATCCCCCAGGTGAGGTACAGTCCCCAGTCCGGCGAGCCGGACACGGCAACGGCACAGTACGCTCCGAGGGCGACTCCGGCCACCGCGCCGACTAACAGGACGGGCCCCTTCGACAAGCTCAGGACAGGTGCGGTGGTGACCCTGGGGAACACGCTCCTGTATATGGCATGAAGCACCCACACCACAGCCACGGCGACTAGCACGCCTACGGCCGGACTTAGCACAGTGTGGATGTCCTTGGGGAAGCTCAGCACGAAGCCCATGTACACTCCGGCGGCAGCGCCGATGAGCAGTGCAACGATCCTGACTGCAGTCGTGTTGAGGCGGCTCCTCAAGCGGTAACCGAAGCTCGTGTGGAACGACCACGCGACGACCCCGGCGGTCACAACGGCAAACAGGATGTTGAGGATCGGCTCGTTGACCTCGTAGCGTCCGCCCAGCGTGTCATGTGAGCGGAGGTAGAAGACTCCGTATGCCCCGAGAGCGGCCGCTGCGCCGTAGTACAGGTCGAAGAACCAGACCGTGCTGTACACCAGCGTGAATCCCATCGCGAGCAGCGCGTACACGGCGCCCACAGCAAGGCCGTTGAAGGTGAACTGCAAAGCCTGCTCGGGAGACTGCGTGATCTTCCAGCCGATGTACAGAACGGCCAGCGCGGTCAGTACGATTGCCAGGGTCGTGCTGTGGCGACCTCGGAGACTTAGCAAGTGACTCCTCGAAGATGCGCTTCCCTGATTCCTCTTCTCCCTGGAGAGGTTAAGAGGGATGGGTATTTGTGCTTTTCACCCCCGGATCAAGTACGGGGCAGGCTCTCACCCTGAGGGAACTCACAGGGGTACGTGTAAACCAATAGTTCGTTCGTGGACTCTGGGTTCCGGCCTCCGCCGGAACGACGGTTTGTGTAGTACATACCCTTGTCAGCCCCCTGATCAAGTCCGGGGCAGGCTCTGAGGGAGGGGGACTCTTATAACCCCTTCCAAGCACAACATGGGGCTGGCACACGAGTCATCGCAGGTCAGCCCCATGACACTAACACAGATTTAGTTCCCCATCATCATCGAGGGAGCCGGACCGAGAACTTTGTAGCCCTGGTTGGCGTCCGTGCGCTCGGCCAGAGGCAGCACCTCGACGACCGCGTTGGCCAGTCCCACTACCTCGCCTCTCTCATCGAAGCTGTAGTTCTCGCCGATCGTGCCGGTCCAGGTGATGCCGTACATGCAGTCCTTGAATCCGTCTGCGTCCTGGTCGTCACCGGTCTGCTTCAGGCACTCGGCGGTGATGTACACATCGTCATAGGCGGAACCGAGATACCACGGAAGGGTTACATAACCGTAGGTTGCACGGAACCTGGCGAGCACGTTCTGCGCCGCCTGGTTGGCAGGATCGAGCTCGGCGGTTACCGCCTTCAGTCCGGTGGCAGCTTCGCCAGCGATCTCCAGAGCGGTCGTACCTACAGGTACGATCTCAGAGTAGAGGCTGCCCTCATATCCCAGTTCGCGAATCTGCTTGACTACCGTGCCGCCGGTGAACTCTGACTGGGCCGCTATGTGTATCGCGTCAGGCGCGGCGTTGATCAGCTTGGTCAGCTGGGACCTGAAGTCGATCACGTCAGAGGCGTAACGCTCCTCACCTACAATCTCACCGCCAAGCTTCATGAAGTGTTCGGCAGTGGTTCTGCGGACACCCTCGGCGTAGTCGGTGGACTCGGAGATGGTAGCAAGCTTTCTGACGCCGTCCTCCCATAGCAGGTTGCCAGTGTCGATACCGACCTGCGCATCGTTCAGCGACGTGCGGAAGATGTAGTCACCAGCCTCGGCGATGTCAGGGTTGGTCGCCAGGCCGGAGAACATGACGACGCCGTCCTCTTCTGCCAGCGGGGCCGCTCCTAGCATCGCGCCGCTGCACGACGTTCCGAGAATGATCTTCACGCCGTCGACGTCGGTCAGCTTCCTGTACGCCGTGATCGAGTCCTGCGCGTTGCACTTCTCGTCCTCGACGATCAGCTCAAGCATCCGACCGTTGATGCCGCCCGCTGCGTTGATCTCAGCGGCGGCCATCTGCTTGGCCTGCACGGCCACGTTGCCGTAGGTCTCGCCTGGGCCGGTGACCGACTCCATCACGCCGATCCTGAACGGCTTATCGTCCATCATCATCATGCCGTCGTCCATGGCCGCCATGGCCATCGACGTGCTTGGGGCCGGACCGAGGGGCTTGTAGCCCAGGTTGTCGTCATTGCGCTCGGCCACCGGCAGGATCTCAACCACTGCGTAGGACAAACCTACCACGTCGCCATTGGCATCGAAGCTGTAGTCCACTCCGATGGTGCCGCTGTGGGAGATGTCGTTCATGCAGTTTCGGAAGCCGCTGGAGTCCTGGTCATTTCCGGTGCGACCGAGGCACTCGGCGGCGATATACACCGTGTCGTAGGCCGAACCGAGGAACCAGGCGAGGGTAAGGTAGCCGTAAGTCTCACGGAAGTTGGCCAGCATGTCCTGCGCGGTGCGGTTGTTCGGGTCGAGGTCCGCGGGGATGATGGACTTCACGCCTGTGGCGGCGTCACCGGCAATTTCGAGCGCGGTAGCGCCCGTTGGCACGCTCTCGGTGTAGATTGGGCCGTCGTAGCCCAGCTCGCGCGCCTGCTTGATGATCGTTCCACCCGGCAGCTCGCCCTGTGCGGCAAGAAGTATCCCGTCCGGCTCCAGTCCTATCAGCTTTGTGAGCTGGGTCCTGAAGTCCGTCGAGTCGGATGAGTAGCGCTCCTCGCCGATGACCTTGCCGCCAAGCTTCTGGAACTGCTCAACGCTGGTCCTGCGAACGCCCTCGGCGTAGTCGGTCGTCTCTGTGATGGTCACCAGGTTTCTGATGCCGTCAACCCACATTGCGTTGCCGGCGTCTGCTCCAAGCTGTGCGTCGCTTATTGCCGTGCGGAAGATGTAGTCGCCCGCAACGGAGATGTCCGGGTTGGTGGCGGATGGCGAGAGCAGGATTACCCTGTCCTCTTCGGCCAGCGGGGCTGCGCCGAGCATCGCGCCGCTGCATGTCGTGCCCAGGATGATCCTAACGCCGTCGACGTCGGTCAGCTTTCTATAGGCGGTGATCGCATCCTGTGCGTTGCACTTTGAGTCTTCGATGATCAGCTCGAGCATCCGGCCGTTTATGCCGCCCATGGCGTTGATCTCGTCCACGGCCAGCTGCTTGGCGTTGACGATCGGGTTGCCGTAGGACTCGCCGACGCCGGTGAGGGAGTCCATGACGCCGATCCTGAACGGCTCGGGAGTCATCGCCTCTTCAACTGCCATTTCGACAGCCATCTGGATGTCTTCCTGAGAGATCCCGGGGCGGTCTTCGAGCGCCCTGGTTATCGCTGCGGCTACCTCGGCTTCGGTCAGACCTGGGGTCTGCTGTGTGAGGGCGTTGGCGATGGCGCTCGCCATCTGGTCCTCAGTGACACCGGGCCGATCGGCAATGGCCCCTGCTATAGCGTCGGCCACCTGCGCTTCAGTGATGCCGGGCCGGTCCGACAGCGCCTTAGCTATGGAGTCAGCAACCTGTGCCGCGGTCACGCCGGCACTGCGGCAGCGACCTCATCTGGAGTTGCCCCCGATGGCTGCGACTGCATCGCCTGCTGAATCAGAGCCGAGAAGTCCGGGGTGGGCGCGGGCGCGGGTGCCTCTTCGCTGGCACATGCTGCCGCAAACAGAGCCACGAGCACCACCGGAACTAGTAATGTCATCAAGCGAATTTTGCTCACTTTACCCTCCTCACCGGGTGTATAACGTCCAACTTGCATGACACATTTGTGTCAGTCCCTACTTTGTTTTCGTATGGTGTGACATTATACACGCACGTTACTGATCTTTACGAAAATTCGCGTGAAAACGATTGTGGAATTGGGTTCGGTGCGCGTGCGAGTCCATGAAGATACCGGCCCGAATGGGAAAACTCGCAACTCGGCCTGCTATAGCCTACCGCCCGCCTCTCTCCACAGCCTGCGTCCGACCGACAGCGACAGCGCCACGAACAGCGCGTCCATGTTGCCCCTACCTCCTCTGTTCCAGTTTGATGAGACGATTCAGCGACTTCCGAATCATATCCCAGATTTTCCGAGGACAGTCAAAACCCGATCTGAGTGATTCGGATACAATGCAGCCGATGGAGTTGGAGATGGCTGCTGTGGAGACAGCCTGGAACGACCACGTGCGCCTTGACGGGGCAGGGTCAACACGCGTCCACGCCGTCCGCATCTTCTCCCACGCCGCACTGGACTCGTTGGGGGAGGACGACGGCATTGCTTAACTTTGCCAGGTTCCTGCTCGTGGTGACGGTCCTCTACAACGTCGTGGAGGGGGTTATCGCGCTCTGGTCGGGGATCGCCGCGGGCAGCATTGCGCTGGTCTCCTTCGGCGCCGACAGCTACATAGAGGTGGCCGCGGCATCTCTCGTACTCTGGAGGCTCGGCATCGAGGACAACGAGTACGCGGAGGCGGTCGAGCACCGTGTCGTACGAATCATCGGCTGGACCTTCATGGTACTTTCGGCGGTCATCGTCTTCAGCTCAGTATGGGCCCTGGCCGGTCGGGCCGGCGCAGAGGAGTCGCTGGTCGGCATCGGGCTCGCGATATTCTCCGTGGTATTCATGCCCCTCATCGCCGTCTGGAAGTTACAGGTCGCGGCGAAAAGCAACCTGCAGTCCATCGCCATCGAGGCGAAGGAGACGATGGCCTGCTCGTACCTCTCCCTCACGCTGCTGGTCGGGCTGGTCGCCAACGCGCTGCTGGGTTGGTGGTGGCTGGACGCCGTAACGGCGCTGCTGCTGGTTCCCTGGCTCGTCCGGGAGGGGATCGAGGGCATTCACGGCGAGGACAACGACGACGACGAGCTGCAGTTATGCTCCTGCCGCAGCTGCCTGTTCGGCCTTAGGACCTGCACCGCCGCCTGCTGCGCTGTGTGAGGGACTAGCGTAGCGAAAGCGGATGGTTTAGCAATCTAAGCTACAAGCTGAAGTCGACCTCAGGCGACACGCTGGACCTCGATCTGGTCGGCTCTCTTCATCACTTGAGCCAAGTCGTACGCCGCCTGCAGTTGATACCACGTCGATGCACCGCCACCAAATGCCTTGTCCAGACGTATGGCCATCTCAGCTGAGATCCCTGAATGACCATTCAATACGTCGGATAGCTGCTTACGGCTGACTCCAAGATGAGCGGCAGCGTCTGTGACGCTGAGGCCTAAAGGCTCAAGGCAGTCGTAGCGGATGGATAGTCCAGGGTGGGGTGGATTGTTTATGGGCCGATGTAATCAACGTCGCGAACGTTGCTGCCATCGAATCGAAAGACGATTCTCCAGTTCGCCGAAACTCTGACGGACCACAGACCTCTGAGTTCTCCTCTCAGCCGATGAAGCCTGTAGCCGGGCAGGTCCATGTCGCTCGGCTGCGTCGCTATGTCCAGCCTGGCGAGTATCCGTTCAATCTTGGCGAGGTGTTCGGGTGGAAGACGGCTACCGTCCCCACGTTCATACAGACTGGCCAAGCCTCTGTGTCTGATGCTTAAGATCACAGGATCAGTGTCACCTATCACCTCTCAGGTGTCAATGCCGAATTCTTACACAGCCGGAGCCTACGTCAGGTTGGCAGGCAGTGCCTTCACCCTCACCCCAACCTACTGGACACCACTCACACACCTCTGGATTGCCGAACGGCGAGCCACTTCGTGGGTTCCGGCCTTCGCCGGAATGACGACCTGCGAATACCTACCCCTATCAGCCCTGAGGGAGAGGGGGCTTTGTTCTTGAATGGCGAGTCAATTTGAACTGACACAACCACCCGCAGCATAGCCAAGTGTGACAGTATAAGGGTCGAAGATTTCGTTAGGTAATGGCGTCTAACGCATTTACAGAGTGTATCGTCGGCTGTAACATCAGACGGCCATATAGAAATGGTTACAGCACAGGCGTCTATGAATATATTTCGCTCACAATCACATTGGGGTCTGACGCCATGAATCAGATACTCGACAGGTTGAGCTGGCTGGTAACGGTCCGTCCGTGGATCACGATAGGCGTTCTCCTCGTCCTTACCGTTGTGATGGCCATGGGAACTACGATGCGCGTCCCGCCTACAGAGGGCGCGGACGTGGCGTTCCTCCCGCCCGGACACCCCATCGTCACCGCGACACAGGAGATAGATGAGCACTTCGGAGAGTCCAGCGAAGTCAGCATCGTAACGCTCATCTTCCGAGGGGATGCGCTTACGCCCGGTGGCCTCGCACAGATGGACTCCCTGATCAATGAGGTCATCAGCGATCCTAGCGTAGGCCAGCTTCTGGTGCCTGTCGATGCGATCTTCGCGCCTTCGTACGTGGTGAACGCCGTTCTCCAGACGGGCAGCTTCGAGTCAGTCTCTCAGGCGGAGATCGACGCCGTGCGCAACGTGCCGGAGATCGGGGACGCCCTCGATGCGATGACCGGCACCGGCACCGACGGCACACCGGTGGCAGTCGCCAACATACGCCTGAGCGATACGGGCGACGATAGGACCAGGGACGCCGAACGGAAGATAAATGAGATGGCGGCGGCGGACGAGGGCCCGCTGAGCGTGAGCAGCCTGTCACCGGTGATCGTCGAGGACGAGTACAGGGAGGCCACTGAGACCGGAATGGCGCCGCTGATAGGGCTGGCGCTGGTGCTGATAGCGGTGCTGCTCTTCGTGTTCACTCGTGCGCTCTCGGACATGCTGCTGACACTGCTGGGCCTAATACTGTCGATTACGTGGGTCGTTGGTGCAGAGGGCTGGCTCGGGCCGAATGGACTGTCTCTGATAGGTCCTCCGAGCTCTCTAACAGCGATGGTGCCCGTCATCATCATCAGCCTGACGGTGGACTATGCAATCCAGGCGATCTCGCACTACCGCGAACAGCGAATCGCCGGCCTGCCGGTTATGCAGGCGGTGAGGACGGGACTGCGGAACGTCACGGTACCGCTGATGCTGGCTGCCGTCACGACCATCGTCAGCCTGCTGGCAACGCTGTTCTCACCGATCGGTGTGATTGGCGACTTCGGCATCGTCGCCGGGCTGGGCGTGGGATTGAGCCTGATCGTGATGCTGACGCTGATCCCGGCCGGGCGCACCATCATCGACCGGCGGCGCGAGTCGCGCGACACTCTGAAGCCGGCCCGCCCGATGTCGAACGCGCTTCCCGGCATCAGCCAGATGGCAGAGCACCTCGGAGTGTGGGTAACGCGCTGGCCGGCGCCCTTCCTAGTTGTCATCATCGCGATAACAGTGGTCATGGGCTTCTCCGCGAGGGACCTGAAGTCCGAGTTCAGCATCAAGGACATCCTGCCCAGAGGTGGGAGCGTGATCGAGGACATGAACACCCTCGAGGCAGCGGTCGGCGGCTCAACGGAGGTCGCCACCGTACTGGTGCAGACCGAAATCACAGCGAGCAGGACGCTTCTCAACCTGCACGATCTCACGACCGGATTCGAAGACGAACAGCGCCGCCCTCAGGCGGCAGGTGGACCGATCACGGGCTCGTATGAAGAACTGGTCCGCGACTGGACACACGACTCCGGCGAGCCCGGCGACAAGTACGACCCAGAGCTGGCAGCGCTCTTTGACGAAGCCTCTCCCGGGGTGGAACTCGATCCGGTGCTGATGCAGCAGTTCGTCGACAAGCTAATCGAGAGAGAGCCCGAGCTGATGTGGCTGCTGGTCAACGACCCGGCAGGCGTCGATACGATGCTGCTCCACTTCCCGACCTACACGCACGAACCCGAGCAGACCCGGAATCTCCAGGGTGAGATCGAGGCGCTCTGGTTTGGCGAGGACGACACCATCACGGCGCTCTCGGAGAGCATCGTCGCGGTCGCGGTCACTGACCAGATCACTGCCGGCCAGACGGAGTCGATCGGCACCACTGTCGTAGCAGCCATGGGCATACTCAGCATCTTCTTCTGGGTGACGCTGCGCCAGCCCGCGCTGGGGATCGTCGCGGTTGCGCCGATCGTGCTAGTCCTCATCTGCGTACTTGGCACGATGGCGCTGCTGGACATTCCCTACACGCTGGTTACGTCGATCATCACGGCGCTGTCTATCGGTATAGGAGTGGACTACACCATCCACGTGATTCACCGGTACCGGGAGGAATTCGCCCACCTGCGCAACCCCGAGCAGGCCGCAATCAGGACGCTCTCGACGACGGGTTCCGCTCTGCTGGGTTCTGCACTGACGACCGCGTTCGGGTTCGGCGTGCTGATAGCCTCGCCGCTTCAGGCGTCCGCACAGTTCGGCATCACGGCGACCATCACGATCGTCTACTCGCTGATAGTCTCCGCACTGGTGGTGCTGCCCGCGATGGTGGTCTGGGGCGCATACCAGAACATGCGGCTGCGCTCCATGGTGGAACGCTACTGGGATGAGCTGGACGTGACCATCGAGGACACGTTCAGGCGCCACGAGGAGGGCGAAACGTCCTAGGCTCCACCAAGTAACCGGAGGTTACCGCATTTTGGAAAGTCTCCTGCAACTCCGCAAGCTATCCAAGGATCTGAAGGCCGCGTACCGTGGGCGGACACCCACCGTCGTGTGAGAGGACTCGATGGATGGACAGGGCGCCCGCAGAAACTGACGGCGCAACGGGCTACAACCACGCCGAAACCGTCAAGGAGTACTACGATCTTTGCAGCGAGTTCATGGTGTTCGGTTGGGGCGAGTCTCTCCACTTCGCGCCGTTGTCGCCGGGCGAGAGTCTGGAGGACTCCAAGGTCCGGCACCAGCGACTGATAATCGCCAGGCTGGAGTTGGGCGAGGGCATGACGGTGGTGGATGTGGGCTGCGGGATCGGCGGCCCAATGCGCCGCGTCGTCCGGGAAGCTGGCGTCAGGGTCGTAGGGGTCAATAGCAGCGAAATCCAACTCGATAAGGCCAAATCGTTGAACGCCGAGGCGGGGATCGACCACATGGTCGACTACCTTGCATGTAGCTTCATGAACATGGACGCCATTGCGGACGACACATTCGACCGAGGCTACGCGATCGAATCGACATGCCATGCGCCGGACAAGGCAGGCGCGTTCGCCGAGATATACCGCGTGCTGAAACCCGGAGCCCTTTTCTGGGGTCAGGAAATGTGCATGACGGACAAGTTCGATCCTAACGACAATCTGCACCGGGCCGCCAAACAGGACTTAATGCACGGCATCGCGCTCAAGGAGATCGCGACTATGGATGAGGTGAACCGAGACCTCGAAACGGCGGGATTTCAGGTCATCGAGGGGAGGGATCTGGCTGTCGAGGAGAGCGGTCCGACCACGCCGTGGTATCAGCCCATGGAAACCCAGCATGGAACGCCAAGCAGCACCCTGTACAGGGTGCCGCTAGGCCGCAAGCTGTTCATCGGTGCATCCAGGTTGGCAGAGGTGTTGGGAGTGTTCCCGAATGGGTCCGCGGACGTCATCAGACTAATGGACCGTACCGCCAACGCCTACGTCGCAGGCGGCAGAGCCGGGATCTTCACGCCGTTGTACTGTTTCCTGGCTCGCAAACCCCTCTAAGTCCTCTCGTTCGCAGTCTGCCGGGCGATCCCAAGGTGCGTCAGACGTTCAACTCGCGCCTCCGCTCGACTATGTCGAACTTCAGGTTCTTACTCGGCTTCATCGACGGCAGCGGGCTGAACTTCAGGTTGTAGTTCGGTGGGAACACCTTGATATTGAAGTAGTGCGCGACCATAAGCACATTGACGGCCAGCTGCAGCTCCATCCACCGGGAGCCAAGACACGTGTGCGTGCCCAGCCCGTAAGGCGCGAACCCCGGACTGTGGTGCTCATTGCGCGGGGGCAAATAGCGATCGATATCGAATTTGAAGGGGTCGGGAAAGACGTCGTCCATGTAGTGTGAAGCTGTCTGGGCAATGTAAAGCCGCGATCCCAGCGGTAGCTCATAGCCCTCGACCACACACGAATTCATCACGTTCCGGAGAGACATCGGAACAATCGGGTACATACGCAGGCACTCCATGAGGAAGCGGTGTGTGACGTCGATTGAGGCCGGGTTGAAGTCCATGGCATCCGGATCACCGTTGTCGAACAGCGCGTCGGCTTCACTCTGGATCCTGGCGTAGATCTCTGGCTGCGATACCATGGCATACATGGCGAAGCTGAACGCGTCGCCGAGGTATACGCTGGCAATCAGCGCTGCCGAAAGAGCGAAGCGCAGATTGGACTCCGGTACAAACTGGGGGTCGCTCGCGTGCAGGCTGAGAAGGTCGTCGGCAAGATCCCGGGGACTGTCAGCCCGCTGGGCAGGCGTATGTACGCTCTGGATCCGTTCGAGGAGCTCATCGACGGTGTTCGCGCGGCGTCTCATGCCCGGCGTCTTAAGCATGAATTTGGGCAGTATCTTCATGATGTGAGTCATGAGCGCCCGTTCCTTGTACGTCGTCAGATCATCAAAGATATCCTGAGAATCAACGCTGACAAAGAGCGCGGAGAGTTGCGCGTTAATCATTCGCCGGCACATGGTCGTCGCAGGATAGAACTCTCCAACTTCCCAGTCCGCCATATACTTCCGCGTTTGATGGTAGAGTTCGTCCAGCTGACCCATGAGTCTTCCGCGAGAGTACGCCGGCGACAGTGACTTGCGGAGCCGGAAATGATCGGCGCCATCCATGGAAGGCAATACTCCGGACGCGCCATACACTTTCTCGAAGTCGGCGAAGTAGTCCCTGGACCTCAGGTGCAGGCGTCCACGCCGGTGCACCCAGCGGTTTGTCTCAGGCCCGGCCAGCATGATCATGGGCGCGGCAAACGGAGGCCGGATCTGGAACACCGGGCCGTACTCTTTTGCGAGGTCGGCAAAGAGCGCGGGAACGTTTCCGGTGCGGATGTGCCGGTTGAACAGCATCTTCGTCAGGGAGACGGTCGGGATCTTCTTACTTAGACGGGAGTGTCGAAGCACCGGACCGGCCAGATTGTTGGAGACCGCGGCGGCAATGGACCGGCCTATCAGGTCCATGTTGCAGATGAACTCGATGCGCTCCTCAGCCTGCTCATCGAGATTGAACATGAAGCGAAAGACGTCGCACGTATTGATGAGACAGATGATGATGACGTCTCTTGGGTCGGGGATCTCGTTGTTGTAGATCTCGTTGCGGATGCGCGTCTTGACGAACTGTATCCTGGTCCCTTCCTCGGCGTCGTCGAACAGTACCGTCTGTTCCACGTTAGGAGCCACCGTCCAGAAATCGCCGTCGTGGTACTCCAGGATATTCAGGCGGACGAGGCGGTCCAGGGTCTGATCGATAATCGACTCCGCATAATGAGAGAGCCGTTCGATCCAGTACTGGGCGTTGTGCTGAGCGGGCTCGCTCGCGATCTCCTTCAGGATGGGGTCCAGCGTGGAGTTGCCCGTCTCAGTGTCGTCCAGAACGAACAGCGAGTCCCTGTCGGTGTCGATGCGGGACTCGATCGAGAGTTCCGCGAGAACGGCGCCGACCACGGCACAGTTCAGGTCCCAGCCGGGTACCTGATAAAAGTAGCCGCTCTCCTCGTTTAGAAGCATCAGGATGAGTTCTTCCGGCAGGCTTAGCACCTGGGTCTTAACAGCATCCTTTGTGATAGTCATTTACCTTGCCCCTCATTGACGTTAATGGTATAACTATACCACATAAATTAACCTATATTTGTGAATCACAGCTTACAGGGCGAGGAAAGGATACGATTTCTATTATAATGCTAACTGAGACACAAGTGTAATTGCGTTAAATGGTTGCGATTAATCCCAAAATTCCCACAGGGAGTGCTGAACTATGGTAACCCAGCGCAGTGGGCCCGCTAATGTTCCGTTGCCCTCCCCATTTCCCGAGGGTTGGTACTTCGTCGCGACCCGCCAGGCCGTACTGAAGTCCGGGCTCGTCCAGAAGACCTGGATGGGCGTGAACGTCGTCATCTGGTGTGACCGGAACGGACGTGCCTGCGTAGCCGAGTCGGTCTGCCCGCACCTTGGCTCCGACCTGGGACCTGAGGCAGGGGGCTGCGTACGCGACGGCCTGCTTATCTGCCCATTCCACGGATACGAGTTCGACACCACCGGCCAGTGCGTCGCCACTCCCTACGCCGAGGCGCCAAGGACCGCCAAGCTGCGCACCTTCGAGACGCACGAAATCAACGGGCTGATCTTCGCCTGGTGGGGAATAGGCGGACGGGAGCCGCAGTGGCGTCTGCCCGAAAAGGCGCCTGACCAGGTCGGATGGTGCGACTTCAAGGTCAACACCCTCCGCTTTCCGGGCCACCCTCAGGAGACTACAGAGAACTCTGTGGACATGGCCCACCTGCGATACGTGCACGGCTACGACAACGTGAACCCCGTCCAGGAAGTGTCTGTGGACGGCCACCTGCTGGAGGCTCAATTCGACTTCAAGAGGGTTCGCACCATCGCCAGGTTCGCGAGCCTCACTCTTGACGTCTCTGCCCACGCCCATATTTATGGGCTGGGCTACTCGTACGTGGAGGTCCGCGAGCACTCGATCGGCATGGACATGCGCCTGTGGGTGCTGGCGACTCCGGTCGACGGCAAGCTCATAGACCTCACGCTGGTCTCGCAGGCGCGGGAGATTCGGAAGCCCAGGCGGAGGATCATAGGCTTGGGACTGTTCCCTGTGAGCTGGCGAGCGCCCTTGATCAACAGGTTCATGGCGGCCCAGCAGCGGGATGACGTCCTGCAGGACGTGGTCATCTGGAGCCGCAAGCAGTACGTATCGCGTCCCCGTCTCTGCCGGTCCGACGGCAAGATCATGCCCTTCAGATACTACTGCGCCCAGTTCTACCCAGACCCGAGCGAGGGCGAGAACACGCCTCCGCCTCAACTGCGGTCCAGCTTCCGCGGCTCAACGGCCCCGTTCGAGACAACGACCGCTCGTCGTTAGGGTAGGGCCCGCCGCGCTACTCCGGTTTGCGGGCGTGGATGAAATACATCGGAGTGACAAGAGCCTGACGGAATCAGCCCGCTGTTGACCTACGAACTGCCAGCCATCACGCCGTGGCAACCTTCTGATCAAGGGGCAGAGTTCCCAGTGTCCCGGGATTGCTGTACTCAAGCACAAGAAACGTGCCGATGCTGATGGGCAGGACCAGGGCGGTGGCCGCGACGACCAGCTTGGTCGTCAGACTGAAGCGTCCGAACCTGCGACGGGAGACTATGTCCGACAGCACCAGGAAGCCAATCCCGCCGAGAAAGACCATCAGAGTGGTTACGCCGATTACGGTCCAGTCCGAGCTGAAACGCCCTCCATGTGGGGCAATGGAAAACCCGGGCGTTATTGAAGGCGGAGACGGCCCTGAAGAGGGATTCGACCGCGGTATGCGGAGTCAGGTCGTCCACCCAGCACAGCCTGAGGACCAGTACGACGAAGGCCAGCACCTGTGGGGCGACTGCGAACGAGGCAACCCCGGCCCAAGCCGACGTTCTCTCCACCATAGCTCTCCCTGATCAGCAATCTTTGAGAGAGTGAGATGCGCTGACCAAGGAGAACAAGCGCGAAAGTGGCCAGGGTCATGAAACCCAGGCCACCCACAAAGATGATCCCCGCCAGCACGATCTGGCCGCTGGTGGTCCAGTAGGTCGTGGTGTCCTCCACTGCCAGGCCGGTCTCCGTTATGGCAGTGGTCGCGGTGAAAGCTGAGACAAACAGGTGGCGCGCTCTGCCGCCCGAGGTGTGAGTGAACGGAAGCGCCAGGGTCAGGGTGCCGAGCAGGGCCAGACTGACGAAGACGTAGATGACTATCAGGGCAGGCGACATGCCCCTGCGCGTCTTGCGCACGCTATCAGCAGAGAACCTGAGCTTCTCCAGACTGCTCTGCCTCGGTACCCTTACCAGACTGTCCTCCGGCCTTGGTGTCCAGCTGATTTCCACTTCATGCCTGCCTTCACTCGGAGTGTTCAGAAGAAGCTTTACAGCTCCTGGCAGTCCGGCCGACTGGTCGGTCTACAACCGTGCGAACACCACCGATAACCCTGAATATCACTAACCATGGCCATAAACAAAAGGCTAGTATAAAACTAATGGCAATCAATCCGACTTTATGACTATTGACCGTCAACCGAGAGTGCTAGCCGGTGTCTTCTGGAACAATTGCCCCCACCCTGACGCCCCCGTACACTGTCGGCGACTGGAATCCCGACTACACACACCACGGAGGCGCGCTATGAGTGAACTGGACGACCGCTACGAACGAGGACAGGAGACACGGCGGATGTTCGGCGGCGGACAGATCTCCGGCGGGTCGGCGCCGGCAGCGTGGGAGCTTGCGCCGGACCTGGAGAGAATTCTCGGCGAGGCGCTGTTCGGCGACATCTGGAGGCGGCCCGCGTTGACGCCGGTACAGCGGGAGATGATCACGCTGTCGTGCCTCATCGTCATGAACCGCGAGGTGCAGCTCAAGCGGCACCTGGGCAACGCCCTGAACGTCGGACTGACCCCCGAGCAGCTCGTGGAGCTGATCATTCACGACACCTGGTACGGCGCAGCGCCGGCGGGCATCCAGGCGCTGACGATCTGCAAGGAGGTCTTCGAGGAGCGGGGGATAGACTTCACGCCGTCGCGTGTCCACGACACCGACGAAGACCCCGACAGCCTGTTCCAGCGCGGCGAGGAGCTACGGCAGCGCTACATGGGCACCACTTCGCCGACACGCGCGAACCAGCCGACACAGGCTGAGAGGGAGCTGGGTCAAATCACCGGAGAGTACTACTGGGGCGCGACCTGGACTCGACCGGGGCTCGATCTCGCCAGCCGCTGCATCTGCACCATGGCGTGCCTGGCCGCGCTGGGACGCGAGGGGCCGCTGCGGAGCCACATCAGGGCCGCGCTGAACATCGGGTTCACGCAGGACCAGATCATCGAGGTGTTCGGCCACATGACGCTCTACGCCGGCATACCGTTCGCCCGGGGCGCAATGGACCTTGCCAACGAGATATTCACCAGCGGGTGAGGTTGCCGATGTCCCTGTCTGCAAGCCTGCACATCTCGTTCAGACTGAGGCGGTCGCATAAGCCCATGACGGCGCCATGTGAGCCTCTAACGACGGGAGTCCCGCTCATGTGATGTGGGGCTCACTGATCCCAGCCACGCTAATCCCCGGTTTTCGCAACCCCCGTCCTTAGCCTCAAGGCACCGGCGAGACTCGTTCCCCCTCGCTGGCGACTGGCTTTGTTGGCGCTGGTGTGACGATGGTCAGAATGGCGGCGAAGACCATTAGGGCGACACCCACCCACCACGCGGGATCGTACGTGCCTGTGAAGTCGTGGATGTAGCCGGCTATGGGCGCTCCAAGTCCGCCGACCACGAGGTTGATCGGGTTCACGAGTCCGCGGATGCTTCCAACGCTGTCGCGACCGAAGTAGTCGGCCCAGATGAAGTTCTGCAGGAACATCATGCCGCCGATTCCCAGTCCGAATACCGCCATCGATACGAACACGATCAGGATGTTGTTGGCATAGATGGTCAGCACGCTCGCCGTGGCGAGCAACATGAAGCCGGTCGCTCCGAGATATCGCGCGGGAATGTACCTGACCAGCATCCCGAAGGAGAAGGTCGACACGCCCGCGCACACGGCGTCGAACGCGGTGGCGAAGGAGATCAGCGTGGGGTCGAGCCCCTTGTCCATGAAGGAGGGGATTCTGTGAAGGCCGACGGTGCTGGTGGCGAGTGACACCGCGCTGAACACGATGACCAGCCTCCACAGCGTTGTGCTTCGTATCGCCTCGGACACGGTCCAGGAGACCTCATCGGAAGCCGCACCTGGCGCGCCGGAGTCTCCTTCCTCCGAGTCCCGTGCTACAGCTCCGTCGGGCAGGAGTCCAATATCCTCGGGCTGCCTCCGGACGAATATGCCAGTGAGCGGAACGACCACACCTATCCCGATAACGGCCAGGACTATCCAGGACATCTCCCAACCGGCGACGTTTATGACGAACTGGGTGAGTGGGATGAAGATCAGCGCCCCGAAGGGGACTCCCAGAGACATGAAGGCGACGGCCTTGCCCCGGTCGACCACAAACCACTTCAGCACCGGCACGGACGTGACCAGCGCCCCCGGGCCGCTCAGTCCGACGAGTCCCATGATGGCGAACAGGGCGATGAGCTGCCAGGCATGACTTATGTATGCGAGCCCGATCATGGATACGCCGGTCAGGGTCACCGCAACGGACAGCATGATGCGGGCGCCGTACCTGTCGAGCAGCCAGCCGACGACTGGGCTGGTGACGGAGCTCGATGCCTGACGGGCAGTCTGTGCCCAGCCGAAGTCGGCGCGCCCAATTCCCAACTGGTCTCCCATGGGCTTGATGAACAGGCCGAAGTTGAGTGACCCCATGCCCATCGTCACAGCCCTGGACACGGCCATCACGGCCACAATCACCCAGCCGTAGTAGAAACCCGGCTGGCTATCTTTCATCGATCACGTCGATCTCTCTTCTCCAGGGTCCCTCCCGCAATCACCCCCACGCTCAAGACAGTACGGTAACATGAACACGACATCTGTATACGTGGGTTGAACTGTCCCAAGCATCGGAGACGCTCGAGTCAATGCTGAGGGGCCGTGGTTCGAAGAGTTCAGGAATGGTCTGATGACGGGAAGGCAGCGGACACGAGAAGAAGATCTGGCTGTGCTCTACCTCCGGAACAGGAGTATAAGCCAGTCTGATCCTGCTATAACAGAGCTTGCAGAAGCCACCGGGCGTTCTGAGGCGTCCATCTGGATGCGTAAGGGCAACTTCGACGCGCTCGATCCGTCCGTACCGGAAGCGGGACTCGGGAGGGTAGCCGAGGTGACCCGGAAAGTGTGGGCTGAGTACCAGCATGATCCGCAGCGAATCCTCTCCGAGGCGCGTGCTGCCTATCGGAGCCTCCTGGTGATCAACCAGGTCCGGCTGGAGAGGATCCTGGACGCGTAAATACCGGAAGCAGGACTATCAATGAGCGACACTCGCGATAACGCAACTGACGGGGCGGATGGCATCCTGGGCGAGGACCTTATCGGCTCGGCTCACTCCCTGCTCCCCGAAATCCGGGGCATGGTCGATGAGATCGACGATGCGCGCCAACTGCCAGACCGCCTGGTGACCAGGCTGGCCGATGCGGGGTTCTTCCGCATGTTGCTGGGCCGGGAGCTGGGCGGCCTGGAGGCCGATCCGCTCACCGCGGCGCAGGTGGTGGAGACGCTGTCCACGGTCAGCCCCTCCGTGGGTTGGGTGGTGATGATCGTCGCCTCCACGAACTTCTGGACTGCCAGGGTACTGCCGGATGAGGCAGTCACGGAAATCTTCACACCTGGCGTGCCAATAAACGTGGTCGGCAACCTGGTGCCCCATGGGCAGGCGCTGAGGGTCGACGGCGGCTGGCGAGTATCAGGTCAGTGGCCCATGGGCAGCGGCTGCCACCAGGCTGACTGGATGGCCAGTGGCGGCTGGCTCCACGACGAGCAGGGGCCGATCATGGACGGCGACGTCCCCGGCTGGCGGGTGTTCTACACGCCGATTGGTGACTGCCACATCCTCGATACCTGGCACTCGACGGGCCTGCGGGGTACCGGCAGCCACGATTACACGATGGACGACGTCTTCGTTCCCGACCGGATGGTGTCCCAGCACCCGCTGCGAGCGCCGAACCTTCGTCCGAACCGTCACTACACCTACAGCGCAATGGTGGTCGGCGCGATGGCGTCTGTTGCGTTGGGCGGAGCGCGAGGTGCGGTCGACAGCCTGATCGAAATCCTTGGGGGGAAGCAGGAACTGCCAAGCAGTCGTCCAGCGTCAACCAACTTCGACAAGCAGGGCGACCTGGGGGCCGCAGAAGCCCTCGTGGGCAGCGCGCGGGCCTACCTGCATGACACTCTGGCCCAGGTGTGGGCGAAGATCACCACCGGCGAACCGCTGAGTTCGGAGCTGCGAGCCCGCTTTCGCCTGGCCTGTACCAATGCAGGCACCGCCTCAGTCGACGCGGTGGACCGGGTGTACCGCGCCGGGGGCACTGAGTCCATATACGTCTCGTCGCCTGTGGAGCGGCTGTTCCGCGACGTGCACACCGTCGCCGCACACGTCGCCATGCGGCCTGCGACCCTGGCCGACGGCGGAGCGCTGCTGCTGGGTGAGAGGCCGAATATGCCGGGGTTCTAGGGAGCCTCTCGGCTGCCTGCCGTAGTTGGTTCCAGTACTGTGAAAGACTCCGGTACGATGACCGCACTATCTCGACACGAACCAGGAGGTTGATCATGACTTCGCAACAGCCGATTCGACTTGGACTTATCGGAGCAAACATTCACCAGGGGTGGTCGCCGAGGGCGCACCTGCCCGCGCTGGAGGCCCACTCCCAGTTTGAACTGGCAGCCGTCTGCACCACTCGACGGGAGTCGGCGGACGAGGCGAAGGCGGCGTTCAACGCGGGGAGCGCGTGGGACGACTACAACAAGATGCTGGCCGACGCCGACATCGATGCCGCCACGATCTCGCTGCGGGTGCCATCGCACTACGAGCCGACCATGGCGTCGCTGCGTGCAGGCAAGCACACCTTCACCGAGTGGCCGCTGGGTCGCACCACCGCAGAGGCCATCGAGATGGCCGAGTTCGCCCGTCAGCAGGGCGTCAGGACAGCGGTCGGTGTGCAGGCGAGGGCAAATCCCGCCATCATCCACCTGCGCAACCTCGTCGCCGACGGGTTCGTGGGACGGGTGATGACCTGTCACGTGCGGCTGATGCGCGAGGGCGTGCTGTCGCGGGTCTCGGGACGGACGTGGCAGCGTGACGTCGAGCTTGGTGCGAATACGCTGACCATCGCCTGCGGACACACCATCGACGCGATGTGCAGCGTGGTCGGCGAGTTCGCAGACGTGGCCGCCGTCGTCAGCACACAGGCCACCACCTGGCACGAGACCGACACCGGTAAGGACCTGCCGGTGACGTCGCCGGACAACATCCTGGTCAGCGGCAACCTACAGAGCGGCGCCGTGGCGTCGGTGCAGGTCGGCAACACCGCGTGGGCCGGCAGCGGCTACCTGATGGAGGTCTACGGCGAGGAGGGGACGCTGGTGGCGGACTCGCCGGACTCGCCTCAACTGCAAGACGTGAGAATCAGGGGAGCCCGCGGAGGCAGCAACGACCTGGAGGACCTGACACCTCCCACGGAGCTGTATCCCGCGCCTGAGATACCCGACGGATCGCCGTACAACGTCGGCCAGCTCTACAGCCAGTTCGCAGCGTCGATCCACGGCACGGCCAGCGCAGTCCCCGCCGTCCCCGACTTCGATCACGCCGTTGGCCTGCATCGACTTATCGACGCCATCCAGCAGTCGAGCGACGAAGGACGGCGTGTAACAGTGGCGTGAGGTGACACGCAGTAGTCGGTCCAGACCGTGGTACAGTCCTACTGGGGTGCGATCTCGACTTGACCAAGGCTTGATCGCCAAGCCGTTCCACCTGTTTGCTGACCATGTCCGTCGAGTGACCTAGTGGTGTGCCGATGCTATGCTGTTGACAGCCCTGACAACTAACCGTTGGAGATACTACGGAGCTACGGCATGACGATCGACCAGGATCTCCTGAAGCGGATAACCGCCCGCCCCGATGTCTTTGGCGGCAAGCCGATCATTCGCGACATGCGTGTGTCTGTGGAGCTAATTCTGAGTTTGCTCTCCCAGGGTGTCGAGCCTGAGGACATCCTCGACGACTATCCTGACCTCGAACTGGAGGACATTCGCGCCTGCACAGCCTACGCTCATGCTGTTATTGCAGGAGACTCTCTGGCCGCTGTGTCTGTAGAGGGTTAGTGAGGTTTCTGGTTGACCGGTGCGCCGGCGCCCGTTTAGCAGAGTGGCTTCGCATCAACGGACACGACGTTGTCGAGGCCAGGGAGCTCGGCCCTGACCCAGGAGATCGAGCCCTGCTGGAGCTGGCCGCACTGGTCACATCATCAGCCCTGTTCGGCGCAGAGAGGAGACGCCCATGCTGAAGCGGGCAAACTCGCGGGACGCCAAGTTCGGAGCCGTAGTTGGAATCGTGCTTGGCGGCGCAATTGGGTGGGCGCTGGGCGACACCCTGGGCATCGTCATCGGAGTCGTAATCGGGGTAGCCGTCGGCGCTGTGATTGGTGCGTTCGCCAATGTCATCGGGTACCGGACCTTCTACCCATAGGTCTCCCGTGGCGTTCATCAGCCAGTTCATACTTGGCCCCATTACCAGCATCGTGATTGTCGCCGCTGGGGTCTCCGACCCCAGCAAAGAGAAGGCACATTATGTCCAATGACGACACGACAGGCGCGAACGTCGCGCTGCTTCGCGGGATCAACGTTGGCGGGAAGAACAAGCTGCCGATGGCGGACCTTGCTGCCATGTTCCGGGAGGCGGGATGCGACGACGTCCGGACTTACATCCAGAGCGGGAACGTCGTCTTTCGCGCCGACTCTGCGCTGGCTGGAGACATCCCGTCTCTGATCAGTGCGTCGATCATGGACCAGTTCGGCTATAGCATCCCTGTGGTCACCCGCACGGCGAGTGAATTCGAGGAGATCGTGCGAGCCAACCCCTTCGCGGAAATTGGAGCTGAGGCGAACAAGCTGCACGTCATGTTCCTGGCTGATCTGCCCGACCGGGCGCACGTCGAGGCGCTTGACCCGAATCGCTCGCCCGGCGACGAGTTTGCGGTGCTGGGGCGTGAGGTCTTTCTCCATTTTCCGAACGGGGTTGCCCGCAGCAAGCTCACGAATGCCTACTTCGACTCCAGCCTCTCGACCACCAGCACATCCCGGAACTGGAGAACGGTGGGGAAGCTCTTGGAGATGGTCAGCGCGGCCACCTGAGTCGCAGAATAAGAACACGCTTGGAAGGTGAAATGGCATGACACAGAAGCTGCGTCCGGACGACCAGAGGCTGAGCTGGCAGGGCGCCATATCATTCAACGACACCGCCGACTGGCGTATGCCGTGGCGGATCCCATTCGATCAGATTTCGCTGTACCCGCCGGATGCTCTGCGCGAGAGGGCCGCCGTAACCGCCGGTCAGAGACCAGCCAGTCGAATCAGGAAATATCCTGTGGACTACGTGCTGAAACCGTAGTCGCGTTCCACCCTCGCGACGCGTACCTTGTAGCTTCTATAGTAGATCTCGCGGCCCCGCTCCTGAATGACGAGATGCTCCGCGAGCTGCTTGAAGGCTTGGATCGACTCATCGCTGTCCCAGTACGATACGGCGATGCTCAGGTCATCGTCGCCAGCGGCCTCGATACCAAGGAAGCCAGGCTGCTGCTTTGCCAGATCGAGTATGGTCTCTGTGTCCTCGGCGTAGCCCTCGTGATTGCCGGTGTGCGTCGATGAGAAGATCGCCGCGTAGTACGGTGGCTGTGGTGTGTTCGCCTGTGTCAACTATCCTGGCTCCTGTGAAACTGCCCAATTGCGCTGTGCGACGGCCGCACCCGCTGCTCGTCAGAGTACGCCGGACCTATCTACGTTCCGCCATCCAGAAATCATCGGGCTTCTTGTCGAACTTTCCGTGTCCTGCCAGATCATCCAGCCATACCCAGGTCTTGTTCAACCACCTCCACCGGAAGTTCCTGATGATGAAGCGTGGTATCGCATACATCTTACTGGGCGGTTTGGTCCAGGCGCACCTGCGGACGCACGTGCTGCAGGTGCTTCCGACACGGATCTGGAACGTGCTGCACTTCTCTGCATCCACCTTCCACGAGAGCACTCCCGACGAGTTGCTCTTGGCCAGGGGCTCGAAACTCCGGTCGTCCGTTGTGATGGCCTTGGTGCCGCACTTCGGGACACACTTCTGACACGCGTTGCAGAACTCGGTGATGCCTGAGTCAACGGCTCCGATGGCCTCCAATGGGAGATCGGTGAAGATCTTGGAGATACGGCAGCGCGACCCCACCTTGGGGTTGATCAGGAGGCCGTGTCTCCCAAGCTGGCCCAGACCCGCGTCGACAGCCAGTGGAATGCTCAGCGCTGTGTCATTAGCCATAGGGATGGCGTTGTACCCCAGCCCCCGTATGAACTCGGCGGTCATCCACAGCGTCGGGGCCATTCGGGCATACGCCAGCGTACTGAGTCCCTCAGTGAGAAGAGCCGGTGCGTACTCCGTGCCATCGACGTCCTTGCCCCACTCGTGGAGCATCACGACGACATACTTCATCTCCTTCGGGATGACCCGGGTCCCATCTTCGAGGCGAATGGGCCGGTCGTACTGTTCGTACCCGGGCTCATCGGAGAACTTGATGGGGTAGGCCTCCTTCGTCTCATCGTCGAAGTAGTGGGAATACACCCAGCGACGGTCCAGCTTAGCGAAGCCAACCTGGTCCGCTCCGAACATCTGGGCGGCCTTCCGCAACATCTCCGAGGCCTCTTCAGGGGAGGTTTCGGGTCGACCCGTGGGTGAGGGCTCCATCTCAGACTGCCATGCGTTTGCTGGCCTATCGGACTGGTTCTTCGAGAAGTCCATGAGATTCAGCAGGGACTCTGATGCGTATTCCAGTCCCCATGCAGGAGCCTCGAATCCGGCGCGTCCCTTCTCCGTAAGCTCTCGCTGCTTGACCTTCAGCTTGTCCCGTTCAGCCTTGGACCGGGCATCCCAGATCATCTGCGAGCCCATGTGGTTCTTCTGGTTGAACCGGACGTACGAGTCCTGCACCTGGTACATTTCGGCAGCCGTGACGTGGCCGTTCGTTTCTGAGTCCTGTTCGGAGTGGGATTTAGTGGGCCGCCGTATCTGAAGTTTCATAGCATGAATTCTCCTACAGGTATCGCATTGTCACATAGTGGAGGCTGACCGGCTTTTTTGCAAATGTACCAATGACCACCACATCAATACCCGACGTTTCTGGTGAGGTTGCTTACGCTGGAACTGCCTGCTAACTTTGGACAGGCTCAAGTCACACAAAAAGGGTATCAATTACCGACGGATACCGGCATTATGTGCGTCAAAATAGGAGGTAAACAAATGTCAGACGTTGCACAGCGAGTCAATCAGGTAATCGCCAGGGAACTGAGGGTCCCGGAATCTTCAATAACGCCTGCATCGACGTTCACAGAAGATCTTGGGGCGGACTCCCTGGCGCAGACCCGACTTGCAATGGCCCTCGAAACTGAGTTCAGCTGCACCATCCTGGACAGCGACGCCGACGTGATCTTCACAGTAGAAGGACTGGTCAAGTACATAGAAGGACGCTTGCCCGCTTAGATGACTCAATTTTGGAGTGTGCCGGAACCGTCGGAGGTGCTGGCAGTCCAACTTACGAACGGTGCAACGGCGCAGGTGCGGCGACACGGCAACCCGGAAGGTCCCCGGGTTATCCTCAGCCACGGTTGCGGCTTTGCCGCAGATATGTACCTGCCATACTGGTTGCTGTTCAAGGACCGTGTTGACCTGCTGGTCTTCGATTTTCGCTCTCATGGATGGAACCTGGAGGGCGACCCCGCGTCGCTAAACTTTCCCACGTCCGTTGACGACTTCGACGTCATCCTGCGGTCAATCGGACAACGGTTCGGAGAGAGGCCAGCGGTAGGGATATTCCACTCCATGTCGGCACTAACCGCCCTGCTGTTTGAACAACAGCGGGGCGGGTTTGCAGGTCTGGTGCTCTTCGACCCGCCAATCCAGGAGTCAGGCAGGAATCCTGAAGATCTGGTGTATATATCTGAGCACATGAGCCGAGGTGTGCCCCAGCGCCAGGACCGGTTCGACTCTCTCGATGACTACATCGCACACATGGACGCGAATCCAGCCCATCATCGGCTGCGCTTTGGGGTATCGGGGCTCATGGCGGAAACCCTTCTGCGCCCCGATAGTGAAGGGTACGCGCTCCGGTGTCCGAAAGAGCACGAGGCGCAGATATACCGGTTTTTCTACGGCTGGTCAATGCAGATAGACACCAAACTGGTCAATTGCCCAATCAAGGTTGTCGGCTCGGACCCGACAACTTCGTTTACGTTCATGCCGAGCATGGACTTTGCCGAGTTGGCTCGCATGAACTACGACTTCCTGCCGGATGCCACACACCTGCTCCAGTTGGAAGAGCCGGAACATTGCGCGGAAATCACCCTTCAGTTCTTGAGCGAGATCGGGCTTCTCTAACAGCCGATCTCGAGTTGGGGTCTGCTCTAACGCAGGCTTTTGAAGATTAGCATTGGGTCGGGACGCTGTGATGGAAACTACTACTTGGGATCCAGTGGAAACAGTTTCGCAGGACGAAATGGCCGCGTTGCAGGCGGAACGGCTGCGCGATTGCCTGGCCCGCATTGCCGTGCACGTGCCTTTCTACCGTGAAAAGCTGGGTGCGATGGGGGTGGCGCCAGAGGACGTACGCTCTCTGGACGACCTGGCGAGTCTGCCCTTCACCGTCAAGCAGGGCCTGAGGGACACCTACCCCTACGGGCTTTTCGCCGTACCTATGGATGACGTGGTGCGGCTGCACGCTTCGAGCGGGACGACCGGCAAGATGACGGTTGTGGGATATACCGCCAACGACATCGCCATGTGGTCCGACCTGGGGGCGCGTGCGCTCAGCATCGGGGGGGGTAGACCGGCGTGACATCATCCACGTCGCCTACGGCTACGGGCTGTTCACTGGCGGACTGGGTCTGCACTACGGCGGCGAGCGTCTGGGCGCGACGGTAGTTCCGGCGTCGACGGCCAACATGCGCCGGCAGATTGAGTTGGCGCAAGACTTCGGCGCAACGGTGTTGTGCTGCACGCCGTCGTACTCGCTGTTCCTGGGGGAACAGGCGGCGGAGGTCGGGGCAGACCTGAGCAGCCTGAGGCTGGGTGTCTTCGGTGCGGAGCCATGGTCGGAGGAGATGCGGTCTGAGATCGAGGCGCGATTCGGAATCACGGCACTGGACATATATGGGTTATCCGAGGTGATAGGGCCGTCAGTGGCGATGGAGTGTCCGTACAAGCAGGGGCTGCACCTGGCCGAGGACCACTTCATTCCTGAAGTGATCGACCCGTTGACCGGAAAGCCTCTTCCTGACGGGGAGATCGGCGAGTTGGTCTTTACGTGCGTCACGAAAGAGGCGTTGCCGCTGTTGCGCTATCGCACCGGCGACCTGTCGCGGCTGTACCGTGGGCAATGTCTCTGTGGCCGGACCACCACGCGTATGGACAAGCCGCTGGGGCGGGCGGACGACATGCTGATCATTCGCGGCGTAAACGTGTTCCCCGCTCAGATCGAATCTGAGGTACTTCGGACGGACGGCCTGGAACCCCACTACGAGCTTCTGCTGGAACGTGACGAGTCCCACATGGACCATCTGACGGTGCGGGTAGAGGCGTCGGAGACGCTGTACCAGGATGTAGACGTCGCGGGAGCCGTGGGGAGAAGGTTGGCTGCGACGTTGCAGAGTGGTCTGGGCGTCGGCTGTCGCGTCGAGGTAGTAGCGCCAAAACAATTGCCACGCAGCGAGGGCAAGGCCGTCCGCATCGTTGACAACAGGCGAATCTAGCTTCGCCGCCTGGTTGAGTAGACCTTGGCATCATCGCAAGTCAACGAGAACGTCCGGTACGAGCCTGAGGAGCGCCCTCCTGTCCTCGTGACCGTTGGCGTCGGTTTCCAGTTCATCCTCCTTACGATTACGACAATGGCGGTGGTCACCGTCGTAATCGTAAGGACCTCTGAGCAGCCCGAGAGCTATCTCACCTGGAGCTTCTTCGCAGACCTGGCAGTCGCCGGAGTGTGCACCGTCGTACAGGCGGTGCGGATCAGGAGACTAGGGGCAGGTTACCTCCTCATCATGGGTCCCTCCCCCGTGTTCATTTCCGTCTGCATCACAGCGCTGGCAGAGGGCGGGCCCGCACTGATGTCGAGCCTCATCGTCGTATCATCGCTGGTCCAGTTCATCGTGGCTTCCCGACTCTCAGCACTGCGAAGAGTCATCACGCCCGTCGTTTCCGGGTGTGTGTTCATGCTGATAGCGGCCGTTGTGATGCCCTCTCTGTTTGAACTGATGCAGGATGTACCCGCCGGCACATCGCCGCTCGCAGGACCGGCCACAGCCGCCGTGACGATTGCAATCGTCATTGGGCTGGCGCTGAGGGCTCCACAGAACTGGCAGCAGTGGTCTCCTCTGCTGGCGATACTGGCCGGTTGGGCTGTCGCCTCGACCTTTGGGCTGTCCACTTTTCAGACTGTGGCCGACGCCGGCTGGGTCGGAGTCCCGAGTATCGGCTCCTGGCCAGGGTTCGACCTCGGTTTCGGCGTCAGCTTCTGGACGCTCTTGACCAGTTTCATCGTCGTAACCCTGGTGTCTTCGATAATTGCCATTGGCAACGGCGTTACCATACAGCAGGTGTCCCATCGCACCCCACGCGCGACCGATTTTCGAGTTGTCCAGGGAGCCCTCAACGGCGAAGGTCTGGGAAACCTGCTGTATGGCCTGGCGGGAACTGTCGGCAACACGGTCTACCCGTCGAGCATCAGTGGAGTATCCCTCATGGGCGTCGCCGCTCGCAGTGTCGGAATATGCGCCGGACTCATCCTGCTGGGGACCGCGCTGCTGCCCAAGGCTCTCGCACTTCTGCTGGCTATCCCGAGTCCTGTGGCAGCAACGTACATGGTCGCATTGTTCAGTCTGATCTTCATGCAGGGTGTCAGGACCGTCTCACAGGAAGGCCTGGATGCACGCAAGGCCCTGGTCGTGGGGCTGTCGCTATGGATTGGCGCGGCCTTTCACTTTGAGTGGTTGTTCGCAGACCAATTGACCGGGGCGTGGGGCGCCCTTCTCAGCAACGGGCTGACCTCTGGCGGCCTGTCTGTAATCCTGTTGAACGCAATCACGGAAGTAGCGTTCTCAAGACGTCGACGCCTGGACACGGAGTTATCCATTTCCGCCCTGGCCCGGATTAACGTCTTCCTGAGCGAGATTGCATCCAAAGCAGGGTGGAACGAGACCTCAACACAACGCCTGTGTTCTGCCGGCGAAGAGACCCTGTCGAGCCTTCTGTCGAGAGACAGTGAAGGTTCCTCGTCAACGGGACAGCGACTGATAGTCAACGCGCACCTGATTGACGGGGCAGTTGAAATGGAGTTTCTGACCGCCCCTGAGGGTACGGAGAACCTGGAAGACAGGATGTCGTTCCTCGGTGAACAGTCCGAAGTACCGGATGAGAGTGATGTACCCCTCCGGTTGCTGCGGCACTACGCCACATCAGTGCAGCACCGTGTGTATCACAACATAGACATCATCACGGTTCGCGTGGAAGGACATAGCTAGCCACTTCTGAGGCAGTCGGGACAGATTCTGAGCTAGATAGTCCTGACGCTGCCCCGAACGTAGTCCGCGTCGTCCGAGGCCAGGAATGCGATTACTGCCGCGACCCCGTCGGGAGACGACAGCCCGGCCATAATGTCGTCGTACCTCTCGCGGTTACCCGTGTTGGCCAGCTGCTCCTCGGTAGCGCCGATCTTCAGCGGCGTTTCCAGGTTCCCCGGCAGCACGTCGTTGACCCTGATGCCGTGCCTGGATAAGTGCCCGTCCAGCGTCATCGCCAGGCCGTGAGTGCCGCCCTTGCTGGCTCCGTATGCCACGGACGAGCTTCCTCCAGTCACACCGGCTCCTGACGACGTCAGTATGATCACGCCGCTCTTCATCGGGATCATGTGTCTCGCGACGTGCTTGACGACGATGTACGACCCCTTGAGATTGATCTCGATCACAGGGTCCCAAATGGACTCGTCAACATCGGTCACCTCGAGCCCGGACCCCTTCAGAATTCCGGCCAGGTGTGCCAGAACGTCGATTCCACCGCCCAGCCAGTCGGCAGCTTCATCGACGCCGCTGCTGACCTCCTGCTCATCGGTCACGTCCACGTGCCAGTAACGGGCGCTGCCGCCAGAGTCCAGAATCGTCCTGAGCGTGGACTCGGCGTCGGAGTCGTTGACGTCGAACAGCGCGACGCGCCCGCCCTCCGAAGCGATTCGGATTGCGGTGGCGCGGCCTATGCCGGTTGATGCCCCGGTAACGAGCACACGTTTCCCACTAAGATTCGCCACGATTCTCTCCTGTCTGATTGTCCCACTCGATGCCTGCTAGAGACGCATACTTCCGGTACTCGACCGCGGCGGCAGCGTAGCGCTCCGGCGGCAGGTGCTCGATGAGCACGTGACCCGTGGGGCACACGCGCTGCATGCTCTGGAGAAACGTCACATGGTCCAGCAGACCCGAGCCGATCTCCGCTTCCTCAAACCGCACCATGAGCTGGTCCATGACCGTGAAGTCCTTGGCGTGCGCGCCGAGCGTGAACTCTCCGGTCAGTTCGAAGAACTCCGCGAGAAAACGGGTCGTGTCGTAGGCGTCTTCCAAACCACCGATGAAGTTCACGGGGTCCTGGTTAAAGCCCAGCACTGGCGATCCGACAGCTTCGATGAAGTCCCGCACGCGGCGAGCGGAATAGAGCGGGGAGACGGCGCCGCCTTCCACCGCGACCATCACACCCTCGTCCCGCGCCGTCCGGCAGAACTTTCGCGCGGAGTCCACCAGGCTGTCGAATACCTCATCGCTGCGATTACCCGGATGTGGGAGCCATGGCCCATTCGGGTTCAGGCTGCCCGGTCGCAGGTACGTGTTCGGCGAGCCAAGCTGCGCCGTGAGTCCGCACATGCGCCTTGCGAACTCGATGGCGGCCTCCCGCTCGCGGTGGTCCGGGCTCACCACCATTGGTCTGACCTACCAGGACTCCGGCCTCCTCGAACATCGCCTTCAGCCGGGCGATGTCCTGCGACGTCATGGAGACCGAGTCTTGAACGATTATGTTCAGCGCTCCGAACCCCTCGGCTGCGACCTCCGCCAACAACTCAGAGGTAATGTTTCGCCAATCTCCGGGTATCCGTCCGGCGGCCCCTAGCAGCATATTCTCATCCCCGGTTGCGCGTACAAGAGTGGATCGACGATCCGATTCAGGTGGGGTGTCGGTGAAGGTATCAGGTTGGTGTAGCCTGCGAAAAGTGAGTCAGGATGGTTATAGCCGTCGTTACTTGACATGAATCTATAGTGCGAACCGAGGGATCAGTTCCCGCTTATGCCACTCGACTTTGGACACCACCCTTGGTGCCATTGACAACAACGGCGGGTACTGTATGATTCGCGGCAACTATCTATTTGCTGCTTTGGCAACGTTACGTTTGACGGGACCAAGATCAATCTGGCACCTCTTGGGTATCAGATCATCACATCCACGGACCGGCCAAACAGTTGTCGTCAGGCCAGAATGATTGGCGCTGCTCAGATTCCGTGCGGTACGAGGCCGTTCCGGCTTTGAGATAAGGAGAGGGCAATATGCGTACATCTACTTCGCTTAATTGGCTAGCCGTGGTGGCAGGAGCGGCCATGCTTCTGGTTCTTGCCCTAGCCTGCGGCACAGAGACAATTGAGGTTCCCGGCGAGACCGTGGTGGTAGAGAAGGAGGTCGTCAAGACGATCGAGGTGCCGGGCGAGACCGTCGTCAAGGAAGTGGTGAGAGAGGTGCAGGTCCCCGGTGAGACTGTGGTGGTGGAGAAGGAGGTCGTCAAGACGATCGAGGTCCCCGGTGAGACCATAGTCACGGAGGTGGTGAGAGAGGTACAGGTCCCTGGTGAGACCGTGGTGGTGGAGAAGGAGGTCGTAAGAGAGGTCGAGGGCGAGAGGTACGTTCGCAACGTCAATGGTGTGCTAGCGGAGAGGCCCCAGTATGGCGGAACACTCGTCGTACCGGTGTCATGGGGCTACGAGAACTTCAACCCTGGGACTTCGCGCGTACGCGAGTGGGCATTCCTCGTTTTTGAAGAGTTGACCCAGATAGACTACACGCTGCCCCGCGACCAACATTCCCTTCAAGGCCCTTTCATGACCGCGGACATGATGACAGGGGAGATAGCAGAGAGTTGGGGGGTTTCATCGGATCTCCTGACCTACACGTTCAACATTCGTGACGGCATCCACTGGCACGATAAGGCGCCGATGAACGGCCGGAGGCTAAACGCCAATGACGTTGCATGGACTTGGCAGAAGCACTATGGCATGGGCGAATTTGAAGGGCAGGGAAAGAACCCCACCTATTGGCGGTTCACGGCGGCGCCATTGGAATCCGTAACGGCCACGAATGAAGATACAGTGGTCTTTCAGATGGACAGTCCTAACCTTGAGTCTATAGAGATTATCTCAGGCGTCATGGCCAACGACTCAGGATATTTAGTACTGCCAAAGGAAGTTTACGATACGCATGGTGACATGAGCGATTGGAGGAATGTCGTCGGCAGCGGTCCCTACCAGATCACCGACAATGTGCCGAACTCCGCTCTGACCCTTACCAGGAATCCCAACTACTGGAAGGTCGATCATCAATTCCCGGATTTGAACAACCAGTTGCCCTATATTGAAGAGGTCAAGATTTTGACGATGCCGGACGTAGCAACGCAGATAGCGGCGTTGCGTACCGGTAAGATTGCCGTGCCGGATACACTCTTGCTGACACTTCCGATGTCGCTCAGCATCCAGGAATCCAACCCGGAGCTGACTGTGCTATTTGGACCTGGTGACCAGCTGACCACCCCGGCCTTCCGGCGGGAGCGTCCACCCTTCGATAACAAGAACGTGCGCATCGCCATGCAGAAGGCCATTAACCTTCAAGAGCTCAACTGGGCCTACTATGACGGTATCGCCGACCCAACACCCTACGGGAATATCAATCCCGTCAACGTAGAGGTCGCCCACCCGTATGCTCAGTGGCCTGAAGAGGTCAAGCGGCAGTACGAGTACGACCCGGCAGAGGCCGAAAGGCTCCTTGACGAGGCAGGATACCTTCGTGGCGCTGATGGCATTAGATTTAGTGCTGATTGGACTAACATCGTCCCATGGGGTGAGGACGTAGATCTGAACCAGTTGGTGACAAGCTACTTCGACGCGATTGGCGTTGACATCACCATTCAAGTGCAAAGCGATGATACCGCGGGGTGGAACAGCTACGTGGACGGAACGGCTGGAGAAATTGTCAGCGCTTACGCCCGGGGTTACATGTGGAATCCCATGTTTACATTTGGGCGTATGGCCTCCACGGATTACGTGGGAGTTACTGACCCTGAATTTGACGCTATGTTCGAAGCGGCTCGGGCATCTACTGACAGAGAAGAGTATATCGGGTTACTCAGAGACATGGACATGCGCTACATCGAGCAGGTGTGGACGCTGGCGTATCCCATACCTCCTTACGTCTTCATGTCCCAGCCGTGGGTTAAGGGTCACAGCGGCGAACAATCCTTCAATGGCGCTGAGTGGCTTCTTTCTAGCGGCATCGTGGAGTGGTGGTGGATCGACCAGGAACTGAAGGGAGACATGGGGCACTAGTGGCCAGCTCCCGAGGATAAGTGATTCATCTAAGGTTGCTGGGGGTTGTGCCCTAGGCAGCCTCTTTTCTGCGTGGCAGCCGTTAAATGCTAAGTCAATGAGCGAAGGCGATGTTGCCCAACTCGGTTATGCCCTCCCCGAGCTTCGCTCGAACATGTAACTATCCCCCGCCGTGGAAGCCGTCCGGATTAGGGGAAGTGGCCCATCCAGTGTGACCCACTCCCCGCAACACCTCCTGACAGGCCGCTCGATTTACCAACTGAACTTACGATTCAGGACACTGGTGGCGTTGAACGGCACTAGTGCCGGGACCTGATATGCGTCAATACTTGATCAGAAGACTACTGTTGATGATAGTCACCCTCTTCATGGTCTCTATCTTGGTCTTTCTGAGTATTCGTCTCATACCGGGCGACATAGTTGACAGTCTCATCGCGGAGATACAGCGCTCCTCGGGTACTTCTACGGGGGTTCTTGACCGAGAAGCGCTGGAACGTCTCTGGGGCATCGACGTACCCATATATGTTCAATACGGTCGCTGGATGGGGGTGTTACCGCGCCCTGACCCGGTTACCGGCGAGAACAGCTACAGCGGCATCTTCCAGGGCAGCCTGGGTACGTCTCTGAAACTGGGGGCGCCGGTAACGGAGATGATTCTCAGAAGAATAGGAGTAACCTTCGAGCTTGGCCTCATGGCGGTCGTGATCGGGCTCGTGATAGCCCTGCCAGTTGGCATCTACTCAGCGATTCGCCAGGATACGGTCGCCGATTACCTGGCGCGCACCATCGCCGTCATCGGCCTGTCAACTCCCAACTTCTGGCTGGCAATGATGGTCATGCTATACCCAGCTCTCTATTTCGGCTGGTCACCACCAGTGGAGCTCATCTATTTCAGAGAAGACCCTCTGGGAAACCTAAAGCAGTTCATTATTCCGGCTGCTATTTTGGGGACGTCCATGTCGGCAATGACGATGCGGATGACACGCACCATGATGTTGGAGGTGCTGAGGCAGGACTACATCAGGACCGCCTGGTCGAAGGGTCTGACGGAGAGAGTGGTGGTCACGAGGCACGCCCTGAAGAACGCGCTGATTCCGGTAGTGACCATAGTAGGAGCGAGCTTGCCCATCATGATCGGCGGCGCGGTAATCATGGAGAATATATTCGCCCTGCCAGGGATGGGGCGTCTGATGGTAACCTCGCTGCTGCAAAGAGATTACACCGTTGTCTCTGGAGTGAATTTGGTTGTCGCCACCGTGGTAGTAATAGTCAACCTATTGGTAGACATCTCCTATGCCTATCTGGATCCCAGGATCCGCTACAGGTAGTCGAGGGACAGAGATGAGTCAGCTTAGAGATATCCCCCCACAAGAAGTCGAAAGGAAGAGGCGCAACGCATTGGCCGATTTCTTCGTCAGGCTTGTGCAGGAGAAGCGGTTGGGTGTTGTGGGGGGAGTCATATTCTTGACACTGATCTTTCTCGCTGTTTTCGCCGACGTCCTGACTCCCTACGGGGTGGACGAGATGCGCGTAATGGACAGGCTGGTGCCACCATCAGCAAGTCACCTGCTGGGTGGCGATCAGGTGGGAAGAGACATCCTAACCCGCCTTATCTACGGCGCGCGCATCTCGATGGTCGTCGGTGTGGCGGGAACCTCCGTCACTGTAATAATCGCTTCAATAATAGGCGTCCCTTCGGGATTTTTCGGCGGCAAGTACGACATCATAGTGCAGAGATTTGTTGACGCCTTTCTGGCCTTCCCGGGCCTGCTCATTCTGTTGACGGTGCTGTCAATTGTGGGACCGGGTATATTGCAGATAATTCTTGTTCTGGGCATATTGACCGGCATTTATAGCTCAAGGGTAGTAAGAAGTGCCGTTATCGGCATCAAGGAGAATGACTACTTTCTGGCGGCTGAGGCAATTGGCAGCCCCATCACAAGAACGGTGATGCGGCACATCATGCCCAATATCATGGCTCCCTTGATCATCATATTCAGCATCAACATCGGAGGCATAATCCTGGACGAGGCTTCTCTGAGCTTCCTGGGATTCGGGCTGCCTCCCGAGGTTCCCAGCTGGGGAGGAATGCTCAGCTGGGAAGGTCGCCGCTATATGGAGGTGAAACCAGAGCTGGCTCTTTATCCGGGTCTTTGCCTGGCTTTGGTGATCTTCGGTGTAAACATGTTCGGGGACGCTGTAAGAGACCTGCTTGACCCCAGGCTGAGGGGCGGTTAACCGTAAAGGCATTTTGCCCATATCCGCCAACGGCAGGATCTGGGCCCCTGAGGAATGCGCCGCACTAGCACCCCGAAACAAAACGGCGGACTCAGCCCATTGGGCCGGTCCGCCGTCGCTGTTGCGTCTGAGTTTTGGGCTAGGCTACGCCAGCTTATCCTGGATGAACGCGGTCATCTCTTCGAGGGTCTGCTGAGCGACGTCCAATGAGAGGTCAGCCAGCAGTCCTGGGCCCTCCCCTTCGAAGATCGTCACGTCGATCTGCCCACCGGCTTTGCGGTACTGGCTGATGAACTCGTCCAGGTCAGGGCGCGGGTGAGATGCCTCGTAGTCCCTTGCAAGGCACAGTGTGTGCGGCAGTTCAGTGCGCTCGCCAGCGGCCAGGATTCGCGCCGGAGCGCCTTCTGCCATCGCCTCTTCCGTCACCCAGTACAGGTCGTGCATGGCCACTGTATTCGCGCCTATCGACTCTGGCGGCTTGACGTCCTCCCGAAGACCCTGGGCGTAATGATAGCGACCCAGGGGATCGATCACCGGGGACACCATGATCACGCAGTCCAGCGTGCCGTCTACGTCGGACGCGCCGTTGGTGAGCGACAGCGCCGCGTAGCGGGAGTCGTTGGGCCTCATGCCCAGCAGCATGGCCTGGTGAGCGCCGCTGGAGGTGCCCATCGCGCCGACCTTGCCCGAGATGCCGTTCCAGCTTTCTGCGTTGGCCTTGCACCAGCGGACTCCGTAGTGGATGTCGGCCAGGGAGGCAGGGTATGACGCCTCCGGCGGAACTCGGAAATCCAGGGCCGCCACGATGACGCCGTTCTTCGCCAGCGCTTCGTTGGCGACGTTGCCGTTCTCACGGGTGCCGTTCACCCAGGCACCGCCATGCAGCTCGACCATCACCGGGAAGGGCCCGCTGCCCTGTGGCTTGAAGAGTCGCGCCAGGAAGGGCTTGTCGCCGTGCCGCAGGTACTCTACGTCTTCTACTTGGACTTCATAGGTGGTGCGTGTGCTGGACGTCATGCCTTACTCCTTCTGGCTGGCCGATTAACATAAGTGTGGATGAGCCTAGATTAGAACTATGCCTCCCTGCCGTCAATCGGTGGAAAGCTGATATGAAAGCGGCCTCCGTAATATAATCTGTGTATCTTCAGCAAGGAGAACGGTACTTATGACGCTGGAACTCACGGACTTTAAGGTACGAAACCGTCCTCCTGTTTCCGGCCGAAGGCTGGATCCCGATATGTCGGAGCAGATGGCGAACAACATTCGGGATGCTGAGACGCAGATCGCCGAACCCTTCCGGGGACTGACTGCCGACGGCCATGTCGTCCCAAATCTGTTCACCCTGCAAGAGACCGGCCTGTCCAATGAAGCGGTGAAACGGGCCGCCGATGCCTGGCTGGACTGTGTTGACCCCGGTCAGCGCGACTCCGCGCTCTTCTCCGTGGACAGCGATGCCTGGCGACGCTGGAGCAACATCCACGTCTTCCTGATGCGCCACGGTGCGATGATGGAGGACATGACCGAGGGCCAGCGTGACCTTGCATTCGACCTGCTGCGAGAAAGCTTCAGTCCCAGCGGCTTCAAGCTTGCCCGCAACATCATGAAGCTCAACGAGTCCATTAGGGAGATCACCGGCAGCGATGACGAGCTGGGAGAGTGGCTCTACTGGCTGAGCGTTCTCGGCGAGCCTTCCCTGGACGAGCCGTGGGGCTGGCAGTTCGATGGCCACCATCTGAACGTCAACTGCTTCCTGCTGGGAGGCCAGATGGTGATGACACCCATGTTCATGGGGTCCGAGCCGGTGGCTGTCGACATTGGCAAACACGCCGGAACGCGTGTCTTCCAGGCTGAAGAGGGTACAGCGTTGAATCTCGCCCGTACGCTATCCGCCGAGCAGCGGA
The DNA here is from genome assembly GCA_021295915.1 of Dehalococcoidia bacterium. Classification (NCBI taxonomy): domain Bacteria; kingdom Bacillati; phylum Chloroflexota; class Dehalococcoidia; species Dehalococcoidia bacterium. The sequence continues at coordinate 13,003 of JAGWBK010000023.1, read as the reverse complement.
GCAAGGCGATAGTCTCCAATGACGTTCCCCCTGGCGTCTTCACGGGCGCATTCAGGGACAACTTCGAGATGCGTTATGAGGGCATCAAGTTCGATGAACTATCCAGCCGTCAGCAGGCACTCATGTTCGACCTGATCGGCACCTACATCAACCGAATGCGTTCCGATCACGCCGAGCTCAGAATGGAAGAGATAAGGGAGCACCTCGACGAGACCCAATTCGCCTGGATGGGCGGCACCGACGAGGACAGCGTCTTCTACTACCGGGTGCACAGCCCTGTAGTCCTAATCGAGTTCGACCACCAGGGCGGTATCTTCCTGGACAACGACGAACCAACGCGAAATCACATCCACACCGTGGTGCGGACTCCCAACGGCAACGACTACGGCAAGGACCTGCTGCGCCAGCACCGGGAACAGGTCAACCACCACAGCCACTAGCGACTGACGCCTTCACTTCGTTCCTGACCCAGCTTAACCAGTGACGTGTACTCTCACTCCGCCTCCGCGTTATCTGAGGACCCGATTCGAGAGGCCGTCGGGAGCCTGCTGGCCATCTCACTGGTCGCTGGTATAGTCATCGGAGCAAATGCTTAGATTTCTACTGCCAAGACCCACGCTCTCCGACGAGGAAACCGAGAGGGGCATGAAGTGGCTGACCTGGGAAGGGGCAGCCACGATGGGGTTCAACAGCATCACTGAGAGTGGCTTCCTCGCCGCCTACGCGCTTCTCATGGGAGCCAACAACTTTCAGATAGGCGTTCTGGCGGCGCTGCCATTCATGGTGCAGCCCACTCAGATACTGATGATCATCCTCGTGGAACGCCTCAAGGTGAGGAAAGCGTTTGCCGTGGTCGCGTGGACGGCATCCCAGCTGGTCTGGGTCCCCATTGCACTCATTCCTGTCTTCATCGGCACCAGTGGAGCGCTGTCCATATCCACACTGCTCGGGTTGGTAGCGCTTCGCAGCCTTCTCGCCTCAGCACGGAACGTCAATTTCAACAGCTGGGTGCGCGACCTTGTCCCTGCGGACAGGCTGGGCAGCTTCCACTCAAGACGACTCACACTGGCGATGGTCGCTGCCATAGTCTTCAGCCTTGGCGCGTCCTTCTTCGTGGACTTCTGGAAGACCCAGAACCCCGGCGACGGCGAGATATACGGCTACACGATAGCCCTGCTGGCCGGGGTGATCTTCATCGGAATGGCCAGCCCGATATTCATGATGTTTGTCCCCGAACCGCTGATGCAGACTCCCGTTGGTGGCCGGCCCTCCCTGGCAGACAACCTGACGAGGCCCCTGAGGGACAGAAACTTCCGCCAGCTCATGAACTTCCTGTTCTTCCGGGGGTTCACGGCCAACCTAGCCATCCCGTTCTTCGCGGTCTACATGCTCGAGCGCATAGGTCTGCCGTTGACCGTCGTGATTGCGCTCACGGTCGTCAGCCAGATCTCGAACCTGCTGTTCCTGCGGGTGTGGGGACCAATGTCGGACAGGATGGGCAGCAAGGTCATTCTTTCTGTCTGCACGTCCCTTCTACTCCTCGTGATCCTGGGCTGGACCTTCACCACACTGCCGGACAGGTACGCCCTCACCATACCCCTGCTCGTGATACTCCACGTATTCGCCGGGATAGCGATTGCAGGGATCAATGTCACCACCCAGGCCATAGGCATGAAGCTGGCGCCCACGGGCGATGCAGGCCCTTATCTCGCAGGCGCATCGCTGGCAACCAATCTGGGTGCAGGCCTGGCACCTCTCGTGGGGGGAAGGTTCGCCGACTTCTTCAGCGTGCGCGCATTCAACGTCAGTGTCGAGTGGATCGATCCTCAGAGGGCTGTCGGACTTCCCGCCTTCAGCCTCACCGGACACGACTTCCTGTTCGCCATATCGTTCGTACTCGGTCTCGTCGCGTTGAACACACTTACGACAATACGAGAGGAGGGTGAAGCAACTCGCGAGGAGGTAATGGACGAGCTCATGGCAGGTGCGGCGGACATGTCCCGCGCTGTGAGTTCCGTTCCCGGATTGAGGTTGGCCGCACAGTTCCCGTATGGCTATCTCAGGCACGTCCCGGGCGTGGACGTGGCGATTGGCGTAACCGCGTACCAGTTGGCATCCGCCACGAGGACAGCGACGGCCGCTGCCGGACAGGGTGCGACATCAGCTGATGCAATTGCCAGAACGGCTTCCGAGGCAGTGAGTGCGGCAGCCGGGCCGGTAGCCGAGATCGGAGATGCGGGAGCGGAGATTGCCAAACACTCAGCCAGGGGCGTCCTGAACGCGGCCAACGAAGTGGAGGCAAGTATCGAAACCCTCGCCCAGGGCGCGCTCATTGGAGCGTCGAGGGCTGTGGGCAGGTCCACAGTTGGCTCGGCACAAGCCATAGAGGGTGCGGCACACGGCATCGTTCAGGGAGCGCACGAGGTTGGAGGCAGCCTGTTCAGGGCGGCTCTCGGCGCACTTGAGAGCGTATCGGAACTATCGACCATGCTCGGAATTTCCGAAGCTGAGGCGCATGACACCGTAGCAAAGAGTGCGCTGCTGGCCGCGGAGGAAATAGGGCCAGAGGCCGTTGACGAGGTGCAGAGGGCCATAATGTCGGCAGATGGAGACGACTCCCCACGCGATGCAGGTGATTGAAGTCGGATCCCCAGCGGCCAGGCCCACATGATCAGCGGCACGGAGATGGCTACTATCAGAACCTCCAGGGGAAGGCCCATCCTCCAGTAGTCCCCAAACCTGTAACCCCCGGGCCCCATCACAATGGTGTTGGACTGGTGTCCAATGGGTGTAAGAAAGGCTGACGACCCACCAATTGCCACCGCCATCAGGAACGGGTCGACCGAGGCCCCAAGACTGGTGGATACTCCCATCGATACAGGCGCCATCAGGATGACTGCAGTGGCATTGTTGACGATGTCGGAAAGGCAGCAGGCCGAGCTGGGGAAGGGCGGCGAGCCCACCCGAAATCACATCCACACCGTGGTGCGGACTCCCAACGGCAACGACTACGGCAAGGACCTGCTGCGCCAACACCGAGAACAGGTCAACCACCACAGCCACTAGCGCCTGCCACCCGCGCTGACGGAATCCCCACCTCTCTAAATCTGCGCGGGTTGCCAGCGTCAGAGACGCTGTGCGGCTAGTCGTTTCGGCCTTCCGCCCCGCCCATCTCACGTATCTCGCGCCGCAGCCCGACGGCGATGCTGAATAACGCCATCAGCCCACCGGAGGCAATGAACACCCACCGCAGGCTTACCTTCATCAGAGCGCCGGAGGCCGCGTAAGAGATTGGCGATAACCCGATCGCCGAAATCGTCAGGAGGCTCATCACCCGGCCGAGCATTGCCTGAGGTGTACGGGCCTGTAGCCACGATGTGAGGATTACGTCTATGTATCCGCCCAGCACCCCGACGGCCAGCCCGATACACACCGCATACCACATCGACGTTAGCAATCCTAAGGGCATCATGAGTATGCCGGACAGTGCAAAGGCTGCTATCAAGATCGGTCCCAGGCGACGACGCGGCGCGGGCAGTGTCCCTGCAAGAATCGCACCCATTACCGTCCCACCAGCGTACATCGATGTGATGACTCCCAAAGCGAATGCGCCCTCTGCGAACCTCATTTCCGACAGGACAGGGAGTCCGACGGTTACCGGGCCTTCTATCAGAATTTCGACCCCTGCGATGAGCAGGAATACTGCGAGCATCGATCCGTCAGAGCGGACGTGTCTGATCCCCTGTGCAATGGACGACAGAACACTGGATTCGGCGGCGTCCGTGCCCTCGGAATCTGCACTGGAGCTATCAATCCGAAGGATGAGCAGCATCAGTGAAGAGACCAGGAGGGCAACCGCCATCACCGCAAACACAATCCCTATCCCCGTCTTGTCCGAGCCGCCTCCCATAGGTCCACCACTGTTGAAGAGTGCTATGAGGCTTCCGGCCAGTGCGGGACCGATGAATCCACTCAATTCCGAGGTCGTGTGGATCACCGCATTTGACTGGGGCAGCAGTCCGGTCGGAACAACCCGCGGCAGTATCGCCAGGTGAGCCGGGTAGTAGAACGAGTCCGCTGTACCTTTCAGTAACGAGAACAGGTAAATGAGCCACAGGCTCGTCATGTCAGTCAGAATCAGCACAGCCAGCGTTGTGACGAGCACAATTCGGGTGGCGTTGCTGAACAGCATGATCAGTCGTGGGCCGTATCTGTCGGCGAGAGACCCGCCAAGCAGCATGAAGAACACTGCGGGAATGCTGCCCACCGAAATCACAATCCCAACTGCAAGTGGGTCTCCTGTGACCAGCAGTACCAGCCACGGGAATGCGATCAGGTCGAACTGGTCGGCGATGGCCGACAGTCCGCCCGCGCCCCAAAGCAGTCCGAAGTTCCGCGTTCTAATCAGCTGCCGGAACGATGGGTTTCTGGGTTCCTCAGTCATCGTCACCTACTGATCCCCACATCGACTGGAGATCGTGTGGACGCGCCAAGACTAGAACCCTGGCCCCTCACCGTCAATCGGCCTGTTTAAAACGGCGCCGCGAGGTCGCAGGGCACAGGCCATTCGGGCCAGCATTCGCTTGCTGCACCACTCTAAAACTCGTGACGTTGTGTCACAACACTGGTAATATCGAGTGGCGCCCCGGTCACATTCCGAACTCAGAAGGCGGTTCTCACGATCCTCTTGAGTTAGGACGACCCAGGGGCCAAAAGGAAGGCTTCACTGTGCCTATGGAGCAGCCGGCACAGGAGCCGTGGTTCGATGTGCCCTGCTCAGATCTCTGCTGCACTCTGCCGGGCTGTATCTTACCTGCAGCGACGCAGGGAGCTGTTCCAGTCGGAATCTAATCGATGGCAGTTTCCAGTCTCGGTGGCGCTGGAGCCGTTCACAGCAGGCAGTCGGCAGCCCCGATGACGTAAGCGTCACTGTGTCCACAGTTCATAGTCAGTCCTGAACCAATCATAATCACGCTCTGGAGGCCTCTGTCATGGCACTACCACAGTTGACCTTTGACCTGATGGATGCGCTCGATATCCTGGGCCCCCTGGCGCTCATAATCGGGGGCATAACCCTCTATGGGGTCTTCGTGTTTAACTTCTACAGGTTCGTTGCACGCAAGGACATAATCACCCTGAACCTCCAGAGGCACAACCAGGCCACACATGCGACGACCAGGAAGGCACTCTCCGTGGTGTTCTACGTTGTCCGATTCCTGGTGGTCTACCCGATCTTCGTCTTCTTCTGGTTCTGTGTGATGGTCGGTCTGCTGTACGTGCTGAGCAGGAATCAGAGCATCGAGACCGTGATGCTTGTGGGCATGGGAGTCGTCGGCGCCATCAGGGTGTCTTCCTACTACACTGAAGCCCTCTCTACCGACATCGCCAAGATACTCCCGTTCGCACTGCTGGGCACCATGATCGTCGACAGCTCGATCACCCGCATCTTTGAGTCGACGGAAGGCGTGACCGAGGCCACTCTCAGCTGGGAGACAGCCGTCTACTACCTGATTGCCGTTGTCGTGCTGGAGGCCATACTGAGGGTGGCCACAGGGCTCATTGGGCTTCTGAGGGGCAGCTCGGAGTCGGACGGTCTCCAGGAGGGTGTAGAGACTCCTCAGCCCGAGCCTGGGACACCCCGGCAAACCCGGGAGGTCTTGCAGACTGCCCCCGGGGCATCGGCGCCGAGCCCGGTTGCAGCCGCAGCAGCGCCAGGTCCCAATGGGCTGACGGTAATCCGACCGAGGTCATAGGCAACGGCCTGATCGGGGACACCGTCAACGGGCAATCGCACCCCAGGAGGGCGCCATGCAGGACCAGACTTCCACCCACTCACAACTTTGCGATGAGCACGACAGAGCGGGCGAGAACTTTGCGGCGATCAGAGCGGTAACCGTGTCAGCCTTCGAGGATATTCTGAACGTTGACGACAGGGCCAGGCGCGTCCTTGCAGATACAGGCATGGACTCTCTAGCGCCCAGGGACATCGTGGAAGTCGACTGGTTCAGCGATGAGATGTCATACAGGAACCAGAAAATCAGCGGTGGAAGGATCTCCGGCTGGTGGGTCAGCGCAGGAGTTGCAGCCCTGGTTGGGGCGGTATTGGCTCTGCTGGGGGCCTTCACAGTGACGGGATTCGGCTCCGTACCGGAAGGCGCTCTCGAGTGGTTCGGCGCTGTTTCGCTCTCCCTGGGAGGGTTCGATCTTGCGCTGGGCCCGCTGTACCTGAGCTGCATCTGCCTGGCAGTGGGCGCAGGCCTGTTCGTGGTGGCCGCGCTGCTCCGTCGCCGCATGAGACGGCGGATAGCGCGCGCAGTAGATGATGCGAACAGCACCATGAGAGAAGCGATGAACCGCATGGAGGTCAACGGCACGAGACTGCGGGAGCTCGCCAACAGCGCCAAAGAAAGGTCGGAGGAGCTTTCCAGGGCAACCGGCGCACTCCAAGCGAACATGAACCAGGTTACCGTCGACCGCGTCTACAGGGCGCTGAGCGAAGCTGGAAGGCTGTATTCGAGCCTGCGGAATCCCATTCCCCATGCACGTCTGTACATATGTAGACCCAGTCCTGTGGCCTCCCTTAGCTCCATTGAGACAACCCCGACCAGCGTCACCATCGCCTGGGATGACCCTGACCTCGGCAGCTCCAGCATAGACGGCTATCGAGTACGCCAGAGGGGAGATCTTTTCAGGGGCGCAAGGGACCTCTCGACGGTGGAGGAACCGGAGTTCGCTCACACTGGACTGAAAACTGGGAAGACCTTCACCTACACGATCATCCCGTTCAACACCATCGGCGAGGCGACTTCGAGCATGAAATTCAAGGCCAGGACTCAATAGAGCTGGTCATCGTGGCACACTGCTTGCGATCTATATGCGGACTGACCTGCTGCGGAGGTATTGCGACTTCCCGAGTCCTGCTTATGGCAACTCGCTTAGCATCGCTCGCTCATCGTCCAGGAGCTGAATCATAGACATTCTGCTCTTCCTACCCGCTGCCGGCCTGTCGGAGGGTAGCGCCACGCTCCTCAAGGACTTCGCCATCGCGATGGTGATAGCCGCCGCTGGCCTGGGCCTGGCGAGGATGTTCAAACAGCCTCCGGTCCTCGGGTACCTTGTGGCGGGTATGGTGATTGGCGATACGGAATCCTCACATCGGATTACCCGAATGATTGCGCCAGTACGCGACATGTTTGGCGCTCTGTTCTTTCTGTCGATTGGAATGCTGATCGATTACCGTACCCTGGACGATTATCTGGTACCCGCGCTGGTGGTGGTGGCAGTGTTCATGACCGGGAAGATTGCCGCCAACACCGTGGGCTCCATACTGGCCGGGCGCAGGCCCGATGAGGCCCTGCGAGTGGGCATGACGATGCCCCAGATGGGTGAGTTCTCGCTGGCGATAGGTCGCCTGAGCCCCTCGGACGTCGTGGGCGGATCGGCACTGGGTCCGGTGCTTTCACTCTGCACGGCTATTACCTCAGTGATGGCGCCTCTGACTAGCCGCTCCGCACTACCTGTGACCAGGTGGGCCAATCGGCGTACTCCGCTCCCCCTGCGCAAGATAATGCTCTCTATCAGGCTCGGCGTGAATATATTCTGGTCGGCTCTGTCCCTGACGGGAGAGACCGGCGAGCAGCTCCGCGGATCCTGATCAACGTCGGCATCATCGGACTACTCTGCCTGGCAGGGACAGGCGTGCTGTATATCACTCCTGAAGCGCTGGGAAGCCTGCTTCCGTGGCCCGTGGGGATCACCGGACTGTTGATTCTGGGTGTTGTGACCGGACTGAGCGCGCCGTCAGCAATCCGCATCTGGCATTCGCTGGGAGATCTCGCCCGACTCGCCACCAACATTCCTCAGATTCAGCCCTTCGGCACGTGGCAGACCATGGTGGAGTATGGGCTGGCGACCGTTCTGCTGGGTCTGCTCTTCCTGCTGACCCTTCCATTCCTGGTCAGGCTGTTCACCCTGGGCAGTCTGTCGGTCCCGCTTTCGCTTCTGCTCATGGTCACTCCGGCGCTGGCTGTGGGCGTGTTCAGCTTCCGTCTCCACCTGATCCTGGAGCCCGCTTTCAGAGACACGTTCATCGCCGAGCCTGCAAGTACCCGCAGGACATCTAATACCAGTCCTCAGAGGACGGCTGACGTGGAGCCAGGTTCAGCAGACTCCCGCCCGGATCGCTGACACAGTCTCCCCCCCGCGATGCTGTATAAAGTTCGTGGGCGCAGGCCGGAATCCAGAGATCGACAACCACCGTCCGTAGGGGCAGGTTTGAAACCTGCCCCTACCCGAGCACGGCGCCGACTAGGATGGTACGGATTCCCCCGCCTTCTAACAGGCCATCGACAACTTCTTGTGCGATACTGGAATTGCAGGCACGTCCATCTCCGACCGATAGCAGCGATGACGTGCTTGAGGTAACGTCGAAGTTTGCGCAGCCGGCGTGAGGAGACAGGATGGATGTCCAGATTGAAGGCAACGCGGACTACGGCCACCTGATCGTCAGCCTTGGTCCAGGCGATACGGTCCTAGCTGAAGGCGGCTCGATGGCGTGGATGTCGGACGGCGTCGATGTGAAGGCGCGACTGCTCGGTGGCTTTCTGCGCGCGTTGGTCAGGAAGATGACCGGCGGCGAGTCTCTCTTCGTCGGCGAGTACACCCACCCGGCTGGCGGCGAGGTCGTACTCTCCCCGAGAGTACCGGGACACATTGGCCACCGCTCTCTGGCGGACGACTCACTGATCCTGACGAGTGGGGCATACATGGCGTCCACTCCTGGAATCAATCTCAGGACGAGGTTCGGCGGTCTCAAGGCGATGTTCTCCGGCGAGGGACTGTTTCTCCATGGAGTGCAGCGGCCAGGGCGACCTGTTCTTCAACACCTACGGGGCGCTCATAGAGAGGAACGTCGAAGACGGATTCACCGTCGATACCGGCCACGTGGTCGGGTGGGAGCCCACTGTCGGCTACTCGATACGCGGCATGGGCGGTCTCAAGAACACGCTGACGTCGGGCGAGGGTCTGGCGATGCGCTTCACCGGACACGGCAAGGTGTACCTGCAGACCAGGACCCTGGACTCGGTCGCCAACTGGCTCATACCGTTCCTGCCGCAGTGATCAGCCCGGAAAGAGCAGGGGCTTTTCGTTCTCGCCTCATTGTTCACCCTGAGCTTGTCGAAGGGCCTCCCGTTCATGGTTCGACAAGCTCACCACGAACGGACTAATCAGGTGACACTCGAAACGAACGGACTTGTCAGATGACACTCGAAGGCGAAAAGACCCTGCCGGAGCAAGACCAACGTTTGACAATCCTTGGAAAGGACACCTGAAATGGCGATCTGCAGAATAACCGGAGGCGGTGGGTTCCAGGTCGCTCTCGTGAGGATCGGACCCGGTGAGAGCTTCATGTCCGAGTCCGGCAGTATGTTTCACGCATCCGGCAACGTCGACGTCGACGTCACCACGCGAACAAGGTCGTCCGGGGGGCTTCTCTCGGGCATCAGGCGGCTGTTCGCCCAGGAGAGCTTCTTTCTGTCCGAGTACCGGACTACGGACGGGAGTGAGGGCGAGGTCGGCCTCGCACCCAGGCTGCCGGGCAGCATGGCGGTTATAGACTGCACCGGACGCAGAAAATGGGTCTGCGCCGGTGGCAGCTACGTCGGCTCGTCGGAGAACCTGGGCCTGGACACCCAGTTCCAGGGCTTTGGCGGGATCTTCTCCGGGGAGTCGCTGTCTTTCCTCGAAGTTGATGGGATGGGCCAGCTGCTGGTGAGTGCCTTTGGGGCCATCCGGGAAATCGACCTCGACGGCGCAATAACCGTTGACACAGGTCACGTCGTGGCATTCGAGGACTCTCTCGAGTACTCGCTGGGCAAGGCGGGCGGAAGCCGTCTCCAGTCGTTCCTGGCAAGCGAGGGCATAACGCTGAACTTCAGCGGAAGCGGGAAGCTGTACGTCCAGAGCCACAACCCTGACGAATGGGGACGCAGTCTCGCCGGGCTGCTGCCGCCAAGGAAGGAATAAATTGAAGTACGAGATTCAGAACCGACCGGCCTACAGCGTGCTGGAGGTGACAATCGATCCTAGCGAGTCGATCGTGGCCGAGTCAGGCGCCATGGTCTGGATGAGCGACTCCGTTCAACTCTCCACCTCAGCGCGCGGCGGCGTGTTCAAGAGCCTGCGCAGGTCCGTGCTCGGCGGCGAGAGCTTCTTCCAGAACGTGTTCGAGGCACAGGACACTCCCGGTCTCGTGGGGCTCGCCCCCGGCCAGCCGGGTGACATAGTAGCCGTGGATCTCCGAGACGGCGACATACTGATGGAGGACAGCGCCTACCTGGCGTCGGAGCAGGGAGTCGACATAGACTCCGACTTCTCAGGCCTTCGAGGGCTGTTCAATGAGGGACTGTTCATCCTGAGAGCGTCCGGAAGCGGCCTGCTGTTCTTCACCGGATACGGAGACATCGAAGAGGTGCAGGTGGACGGCTCGTACACAGTGGACAACGGATACGCTGTGGCGTGGGAACCGAGCCTGGACTACGACATCACGCGCGGCCGGTCGATCCGGTCGTTCCTGTTCTCGGATCAGCTTCTGCTGAGATTCAGAGGTCGCGGCCGGCTGTGGGTGCAGTCCCGGAATCCACAGGCGCTTGCCAACTGGGTACACCCCTACAGAAACGTCACAAGAGAGAGCAAAGACGACGATTAGAACCCAAGCCAAGGACCCGCTCCAGGCGGAGGCGCATGTTCACGAAAGCTCTTGTCCCGCTGGACAACACCGAGACTTCAGAGGGGATCATCCCCCTCGTCACTCAGCTTGCTCAGGGCCTCGACATGGGAGTGGTTCTTGCCACTGCCATCAACCCGGACCACTCGCCTGGAGCGCTGTTCGACAGAATACGCGGCGGCATGGGAGGGCCTCCGTCGCCTACCGCAGAGGCAGTCTCCGGCCCGTCACAGGAGAACGCCGAGCGCGACGCCAGGAGCCGCCTCGACGAGCTGGCCAGCGGAATATCGCAGAGTGGAGTCTCGGTCGAGAGCGCGGTGGGATTCGGCCCTGCGTCGGAGACCATCATCCGCATGGCTACGGACTCCGACTGCGATCTCATAGCAATGTCGACCAGGGGACGCGGTGTGCTGAGCAGCGGTCTCCTGGGGAGCGTGACCTACAGGACCATGCACGAATCGCCGGTGCCTGTGCTGGCAGTCACGCCGGAACGGGCCGGGCGTCACCGGACAGCCGAAGGTAAATTCAGTACCGTGATCGTCCCGCTGGACGGCTCCGAACTTGCCGAGACCGCTCTGCCGTATGCAGTCGCCCTATGTCGGGGTATGGATATGGAGATGGTCCTGCTGCACGTAATACCTGCGAATGAGTCCATCTACAGCGATGGCAATGCTGGCGGTCAGGACGCATCCGATAGCAGGGAAGAGATGGATGCCATGGCGAGAATGTACCTCAACGGCATCGTGAGACGGCTTGAGGATGAGGGACTGGACGCCAGGATGAGTGTGCACGAGGGCAGACCGTCAACGGTGATAACAGCCGTGGCCCGCGGCACCGAGCCCAGCATGATAGCGATGGCCAGCCACGGTCGTTCAGGAGTGAGCCGGCTGCTGATGGGCAGCGTGGCTGAAGCCGTGGTCAGGGAGTCCGGGGAACCCGTGCTGATGGTCCGCTCACACACCGCGGTTGTGCCGGGACCGGCGGAGGTACCCAGACCCGCATAAAGGAGGGCCGGGCGGAAACGTCTACCTGGGAGATGTAATGCTGCAGGTCACCCCAGGGACTTGGGATTTAACGGCGTGGGCATGGCCTGGACTTCCGGTAGGACCTCCTTCGCGAACAGCCGGAGACTCTTTTCTGCCTTGTCCCTCGGCATCCCGCCGTAGAACATGTGGATCACCACTTTCTCGAGGCTGATGGTCCACTGCATCGCGCGAATCTTCTCGATGATCTCGTCCGGCGTACCGATGGGCTGGGTTGCGCGCCGGGCGGCGAAACTGGCATCCGCCGTACCCACGTCGGCGCTCTGGCGTTTGAGATATTCCTCGTAGCCCTGTATGCCCTCATAGCCTGGATTGTTCCATTCGAAGTAGTGGTGCTGGGCCGCGGTTAGCTGGTTGCGGAAATAGGTCCAGCCCTCTTCGGCTTCCTCCGAAGTCTCGGCGCAGTACATCCACAGCAGGGTGGTCGGCTGGTCAGGCGGGAGTCCGAGTTCACTCCTGATCGCGTTGAACCGCCGCACCTTGCTGGTCATCTCGTCGACATCGTCGCCTGCAACGAACATCTGCCCGAGACCGTTTTCGGCAGCCATTCTCGCTGATGCCTCTGTGTTGAACGCGACCTTGATGTCCCTGGTCAGTTCACCCTTATGGCGGGCCTGTGGCCGGATGGTTGTCGGAGGAATATCGTAGACCTCTCCCTTGAACTCGAACCGCTCCGCTCCGTCAGCGGCCTTGATGGCGTTGACAACATCGTAGAAGTACTTGTGCGACTGCTCGATCGGATAGCCCAGCGACGCATATTCGTGAGGCGCGATACCACGACCGATGCCCAGGTGGAGCCTCCTCCCCTGCAACAGGATATCGAGCATGGAGAGCTCGGAAGCCAGCCGGACCGGGTTCCACCATGGAGCGACGATTACCGCCGTACCCACATCGACTCGGCTCGTGCGGCCTGCCCAGTAGGCCAGGTATTGCAGGGGGTTGGGTTGCATGGAATAGGCGGAGCCGTAGTGCTCGGTCGCCCAAATCGAATCGAACCCCAGCGGCTCGACCAGTCCACCCATGTAGAGAGTGTCATCCAGATTGTTGGCGTCCGATACCGTCGGAGGACGGCTGTAGTCTTCCTCCATCAGACGGGGCCAGTCACCCTGGTTGTAACCGGTGACCATCACTCCGCAGTGCATGTATATGTTCCTCCTCTAGCAGGCTGCTGAAGAACGGGTTTCAGGGCGGCGTAGTGAGCGTGGCGGTCGCGTAGGAGCGCTCATTCGGACGA